>JAUYQP010000028.1 GCA_030697205.1 Mycobacteriales bacterium | reverse complement strand
CGTCAAGGAACTCGTCTCCGCGATCAGCCGGTTCATCGAAGGCTGGAACGACCGCTGCCACCCCTTCACCTGGACCAAGACCGCCGACGAGATCCTCACCCACGCCGTCCGTAAGACAACTTCAGACGCGGACCACTAGGTGCTATGCCGCGCCCCGCCGATGCGCGGAATCATGGGCGCGTTCTCCACCATCGTGGATCGGCCGGGAAGTGTCGCTGACGGACCAGAGACGACGTCCGGTTATGCCGCGACCAGGGGCAGCAGCGAACTGACCTCGGCTGGCGCGCACGGCCAAGTGCTCCTCCGAGCTGCCCGCCGTGCCAGCCGCCGAGGACCGCAAAGTCGTGGTCGTGAGGCGACGATCGGTAGGTTCCGTCCGTGAACGGAGTGAAGGGCGCGACCTACGACGCCATCGGGCATGGCTACTCCGCACGCCGAAGGTCGGACCCGCGGATCGCCGCCGCGATCGAGCGTGCGCTGCGCGGGAGCTCGACCGTCCTGAATGTTGGCGCCGGGACGGGCTCCTACGAGCCGAGTGCGCTGGACGTCGTTGCTGTTGAGCCGTCGGCGGTCATGATCGCTCAGCGGCCACCTGGATCGGCTCCTTGCCTGCAGGGCCGCGCTGAGTCCTTGCCGTTCTCGGATGGCTCCTTCGATGCCGCCATGGCAGTCCTCACGACCCATCACTGGACCGACGCAGCGACCGGCCTGCGCGAGATGGCGCGGGTCAGCGCCTCGCAGATCGTGCTGACGTGGGACAAGCGTGCCTGGGACTCGCTGTGGCTCGTGCGGGACTACTTCCCGCAGATTCGAGATCTCGAAGCAGACCTCGCCGCGCTGGACGAGGTCCTCGAGGTGTGGCCCGACGCCGACGTGGACGTCGTTCCCGTCCCCGCTGACTGCGTCGACGGCTTCCTCGCCGCCTACTGGCAGCGACCCGACGCCTACCTCGACCCAGCCGTGCGCAGCGGCATCAGCAGCTTCTCGCGTCTGGCGCCGGACGTTGTGCAGGCTGGACTTGCGCAACTGGCCGAAGACCTGGCTACAGGGCGATGGGCTGAGCGCAACGGCGACGTGCTGCATCGCGCAGAACGTGACTGTGGCTACCGACTCGTCGTTCAGCGCACCGCCTGACGAGACCGCAGACCCCGGCACGAGAAGCGTTTCTTGAATGTCCGGTCATGCCGCTGGCAGCGTCCTCGTCGGTAACGGACGAGCAGAGAAGCCAAGGCTCAGGGGCTGACGGTGCGGGCGAGAATGCCGAGCGTCGCACGCAGTGCCGTCTCCGGGATCACGGGGAATACGCCCGTCCCGCGGAAGCCTTCCTCGATCTCCGACCAGTCGTAGTACGTCGTGACCAGGGTGCCGACCTCGGACGGCTCGAGCCGATAGCCGTAGAGGTGTCGGAGCGGCGGCTTGATGACGCCCTCCACGGTCCACTCGATGAGTTCGTCCTCGACGTACTTGGTAATGACGACGGTCACGTCGTACTTCCCGAGCGGGTAGTCGTTAAGTGACTCCCTGTCCATGTGCACGACGAAACGGTCACCGGCAGCCGTGACCGCTGCGCCTTCGGCCGACTGCAACATGCCGGAGCTGTCGATCGCCACGTGCCCTTTCGGGTCGCGCAGCAGTGCGAAGACCTGTGGCGGGGTGGCTGCGACCTCGCGGGAGACCTCGAAGCGCTCAGTCATGTCGGGCAGATTAGCCGTGCCGCCATAGCCCCGGACTCTCCATCACCAGGTCATGTGGCGCTGGATCAGGCTTCCGACCGGGCCGCCGAGCTGACTTTCTCGGCCTGCCTGGCCGACGCACTCATCTGCGGCAAGGAGAGCTGACCGAAGCCGAATCGACCGCCCCGTCCCGACAGCTAGACGCGGACGCGGGCGAGGCGCTCCTCGGTCGGCCACTTCACCTCGGTGGCCCAGCCGAGCCTCTCGAAGCCGCGGATGACGACGGCCGAGGTGTCGATCTGGCCCTTCTCGACGCCGTGGCGGGCGAGCTTGGGGTCGGCGTGGTGCAGGTTGTGCCAGCTCTCGCCGAAGGACGGGATCGCGAGCCAGGCCAGGTTGCGGGCCTCGTCGGTCGACACGAACGGCTTCGCACCCACGACGTGGCACAGCGAGTTGATCGACCACGTGACGTGGTGGATGACGAGGATGCGGACCAGGCCGCCCCAGACGTAGGCGGAGAACGCACCGGCGGCCGTGCCCGTGATCGCCCAGCCGAGCAGCGTCGGGACGATCAGCGACGACAGCGCTATCAGCGGGAAGAGCTTGTTGATGCGCATCAGGTCGCGGTCGGCGATGAGGTCCGGGGCCCAGCGGCGCGCGGAGGTCTGCTCGCGGTCGAACAGCCAGCCGGTGTGCGCCCACCACAGACCGCGCAGCAGGCCGCGGGTCGAGCGGCCGAAGCGCCAGGGTGAGTGCGGGTCGCCGTCCTCGTCGGAGTGCGCGTGGTGCTTGCGGTGGTCGGCGACCCAGCGGATGACCGGGCCCTCCAGAGCGAGCGACCCGCTCACTGCGAGGGCGATCTTCAGGCCGCGGTTGGCCTTGAACGACTGGTGGGTGAACAGCCGGTGGAAGCCGACGGTGATGCCGAAGCCGGAGGCGAAGTAGAACGCCAGCGCGATGCCGGCGTCGACGGCGCTGATGCCGCCATGGGTCGCGGCGAGCCACACGCCGACCGCGAGCCCGAGCGTCGGCAGCCCCACCACGACGTAGACGAGCGCCTGCTCCCAGAGCGGGCGCATCTTGGTGGAGGGCAGGGGAGGGGTCTCGAGCACAGCGGTCATGGGACGAGCGTGCTTCACGTCGTACGACGAGGTCTTGCCCCATGGTGTGCGAGTCGACGTCAAGAACTTGTCACGACATGACAAGATTGAGCGTGCTCCCCGCTGACGCGCTCGTGCTGTGGCAGGCCGAGCTGCCTGTGCTGGCAGACGAGATCCTGGCCGCCATCGCGCAGGAGGTGCCGTCCTACGCGCGGCCGTTCGAGGGTGACTTCGGGCGCGGGGTCAACCTCGGGGTGCAGGTGGCGCTCGGTCGCTTCCTCGACCCGCAGGTCGCGTTGGACCGCGACGTCTACGTCGGGCTCGGGCGAGGGGAGGCCCGCGTCGGGCGGTCGCTCGAGGCACTGCTGTCGGCGTACCGCGTCGGGGCTCGGCTCGCCTGGGCGCGGCTAGCCAATGTCGGCCTGCGCTCGGGGCTGTCGCCGGAGGAGCTCGTGGCGCTGGCCGCGGCGGTCTTCGCCTACATCGACGAGCTGTCCGCGGCGTCGGCCGAGGGCTACGCCGCGGAGCAGTCGCAGCTGACCGGTGACCGCGACCGGCGCCGCGCGGTCCTCGCCCGGCTGCTGCTGGCCGAGTCCTCGCCGCGTGACCTCGCCGAGGCCGCGGAGGCCGCGGGGTGGCTGCCGCCGACGACGCTGACCGCCGTCGTCGTGCCGCTGGGCGCCGGTCACGAGCTCGCGACCCGCTGGGACGACCGGGCGCTGGTCGTCACCGAGGACGACGGCCCGCGGGGCAGCGCGCTGCTGCTGCTCCCCGACGTCGACGGACCGGGCGGGTCGGCGCGGCTGGCGCGACTGCTCGCCGGCCGCACCGCCGTCGTCGGACTGCCCGTGGCGTGGACCGCCGCGCGCACCTCGGTGGCGCTGGCCCGTCGGGCAGCCCGGCTGCGCGACGGGGGCGTCGTACACGTCGCTGATCTGCTCGCCGAGCTCGTCGTCAGCGCCGACCCGGTCGCGCTCGAAGCGCTGGCCGTGCGGAGGCTGCGGCCGCTCGCCGGGCTGACCGCGACCCAGCGCGAGCGGATGGAGTCGACGTTGCGGGCCTGGCTCGCGCACCAGGGCGACCGGCAGCGGATCGCCGCCGCGCTCGGGGTGCACCCGCAGACCGTGCGCTACCGCGTCGGGCTGCTGCGCGACCTGCTCGGAGCGGACCTCGACGACCCGTTGCGCCGCCTCGAGCTGGAGCTGGTCCTGCTCAGGCGAGCGCTTGGGTGAGCGACAGTGCCGACAGGGCGAGCAGCGCGACGGCGGCGACCTGCTGGATGCGTCGCAGCGGCAGGACCCGCAGCAGCGAGCGGCCGAAGACCACAGCCAGCGCCGACACGGTCCACAGCGCGAGCAGCGCGCCGACGCCGACCTGCAGCGGCTGGTCGTAGCGGGCCGCGAGGGTGGCGGTGAGGACCTGCGTGAGGTCGCCGAACTCGGCCACGAGCACCACCCCGAAGGCGGCCGCCGTGACCTGCCAGTCGCTGCGGGCCGTCACGCCCTCCGCGGCGGCCTCGCCCTCCTCGACGGCCTCGCCCGGGTCGGAGCGCAGCAGCAGGACGGCCCCGGCGAGGAACAGCAGCCCGGTGACGACCTCGACCGGGGTGCGGGGCAGCGATGCCACGAGACCGCCGAGCAGCACCGCGACGGTGACGTGCACCGCGAAGGCCGCAGCCAGCCCGAGCCAGACCGGCAGGGCGCGGTAGCGGGCACCGATGACGAGGGCGACGACGGCGCTCTTGTCGGGAAGCTCCGCCACTGCGACGAGGCCGTAGGCCACGAGCAGTGCTTCCACCGGGTCGAGACTAGACTTGGCACTCCTGCGAGACGAGTGCCAGAGAGGGGCAGAGCGTGCTGGACGACCGCAAGCTCGAGGTGCTCCGGGCTATCGTCGAGGACTTCGTCTCCACCAACGAGCCGGTCGGATCCAAGGCCCTCGCCGAGAGGCACAGCCTGGGCGTCAGCCCGGCGACCGTCCGCAACGACATGGCGGCGCTCGAGGACGAGGGCTTCATCACCCACCCTCACACCAGCGCCGGCCGGATCCCCACCGACAAGGGCTACCGGCTGTTCGTCGACCGGCTCTCGCAGGTCAAGCCGCTGTCAGGCGCGGAGAAGCGCGCGATCCAGAGCTTCCTCGAGGGCGCGGTCGACCTCGACGACGTCGTGCACCGCTCGGTGCGGCTGCTCTCGCAGCTCACCCAGCAGGTCGCCGTCGTGCAGTACCCCTCGCTGTCGCGCTCCGAGGTGCGCCACCTCGAGATCGTGCACCTCGCCCCCAACCGGCTGCTGCTCGTGCTCATCACCGACACCGGTCGGGTCGAGCAGCGCGTCCTCGAGCTGCCGGCGGTGGTGTCCGACGACGACGTCGTCCAGCTCCGCGCGGTCTTCGGCCCGCGGCTGCACGGCGCCAAGCTCATCGACGCGCCGCGGGCGCTGGAGGACCTGCCCGACGCCGCGCCCGCCTCGCTGCGGCCGGTCCTCACCAGCGTCCTGTCCGTCGTGCTCTCGACCCTGGTCGAGCGGCCCGAGGAGCGGGTGATGATCGGCGGCACCGCCAACCTGACCCGCCACGCGCTCGACTTCCCGCAGACCCTGCGGCCGGTGCTCGAGGCGCTCGAGGAGCAGGTCGTCCTGCTCAAGCTCATCGGCGAGGTCAACGACCCGACGACCGTGCACGTCAAGATCGGTGAGGAGAACAGCGTGGAGGGACTGCGGTCCACCTCGGTGGTGACCGTGGGCTACGGGCCCGACGCACGGGCCTACGCCGGCCTCGGCGTCGTCGGCCCGACGCGGATGGACTACGCGAGCTCGATCAGCTCGGTGCGGGCCGTCGCCCGCTACGTCGGCGACCTGCTGGCAGGTGCCTGACGTGGCCGCCGCGACCGACTACTACGGCCTTCTCGGCGTCGCCCGTGACGCCAGCGACGACCAGATCAAGAAGGCCTACCGCAAGCTCGCCCGCGAGCTGCACCCCGACGTCAACCCCGACCCGGCGGCGCAGGAGCGCTTCAAGCAGGTGACCAGCGCCTACGAGGTGCTGTCCGACCCGCAGAAGCGCCAGGTCGTCGACCTCGGCGGCGACCCGCTGCAGTCCGGCCCGGGCAGTGCGGGCAACCCGTTCTCGCAGGGCTTCGGCGGCCTCGGCGACATCATGGACGCGTTCTTCGGCGGCGGCGCCGCACGCGGCCCCCGCTCGCGCGTCCGGCAGGGCGCCGATGCGCTCATCCGCATCGAGTGCGACCTGTCGGAGACCGCCTTCGGTGCGACCCGCGAGCTCACGCTCGACACCGCCGTCGTCTGCACCACCTGCACCGGTGAGGGCTCCGCGCCGGGCACCCACCCACAGACCTGCGAGACCTGCCAGGGCCGCGGCGAGGTGCAGCAGGTCCAGCGCTCCTTCCTCGGCCAGGTCATGACGACCCGCACCTGCCCGCGCTGCGCCGGCACCGGCTCGACGATCCCGCACCCCTGCGGGTCCTGCGGTGGTGACGGCCGGGTCCGGGCCCGCCGGACGCTGTCGGTCAAGGTGCCCGCGGGCGTCGAGGACGGCATGCGCATCCGGCTGTCCGGCGAGGGCGAGGTCGGCCCTGGCGGCGGACCGGCCGGTGACCTCTACGTCGAGGTCGCGGAGAAGCGGCACCCCGTCTACACCCGCGACGGCGACGACCTGCACTGCCGGGTCTCGCTGCCGATGACCGCGGCGGCCCTCGGCACGAGCATCCCGCTCGAGACCCTCGACGGCGACGAGCAGCTCGACATCCACCCGGGCACCCAGCCCGACGACGTCCTCACGCTGCGCGCCCGCGGCGTCCCGCACCTGCGCGGCACCGGGCGCGGTGACCTCTACGTCCACCTCGACGTCGTCGTGCCGACCAAGCTCGACGCCAAGCAGGAGGAGCTGCTGCGCGACCTCGCGCGGCTGCGCGGCGAGGAGCGGCCGGGCGTCTCCGGCAAGGGCAAGGGCCTGTTCGGCAAGCTGCGCGACGCGCTGTAGTGAGCGCACCGGTCTTCCTCGCCGACGACCTCTCACCCGACACCGTCGTCCTCACCGGACCGGAGGGCAGGCACGCCGCGACCGTGCGCCGGTTGCGGGTCGGCGAGGCCGTCGACCTCTGCGACGGCCGCGGGGGCAGGGCTTCCAGCGTGGTGGCCCGCGTCGGCCGCGACGAGGTCGCACTCGACGTCGTCCGTCGTACGACGGAAGCTGTGCCCGCACCGCGCCTCGTGCTCGTGCAGGCGCTCGCCAAGGGCGACCGCGGCGAGCTCGCCGTCGAGCTCGCGACCGAGGTGGGTGTCGACGAGGTCGTGCCCTGGGCGGCCGCGCGCTGCATCACGCGGTGGGAGGGCGAGCGCGGCGAGAAGGCCAGGCAGCGCTGGGCGTCGACGGCGCGCGAGGCCGGGAAGCAGTCGCGCCGCGCGTGGCTGCCGGTCGTGTCGCCGCTCGCCTCGACCGCTGCCGTCGCGGCCCGGCTGGCGGCGTCGACCGGGCTCGTCCTGCACGAGGACGCCGAGGTGCCGCTGACGTCGCTGGACCTGCGCGGTGCGTCGGAGGTCGTCCTCGTCGTCGGGCCGGAGGGAGGGATCGCGCCGGAGGAGCTGGCGATGCTGGGCGGGACGGCGGTCCGACTGGGGGCGTCGGTGCTGCGGACCTCGACCGCCGGTGCGGCCGCGATCGCCGTCGTCAGCGCGCTGACGGGCCGCTGGTGAAGGCCCTGTCCGGCGTCGTCGGCCCGCTGGCGGAGTGCTCGTGAAAGCGCTGTCCGGCGTCGTCGTCGGGGTGCTGCTGACGATGTGCGCGGCGCTGCTCGAGCTGCGCCGGCTGGCGGACGGCGGCGACCCGCACCCGGTGTCGGTGGCCGTCGGTGTCGCCGGGCTGGTGCTGTCGCTCGGGTGCGCGTCACGGCTCGTCGCGCCGGAGCAGCGCCGGGCGGTGCTGCTCGCCGGCGGCCTGCCGTTCCTGCTGGTCGGCCTGCTCACCGCCGCCGTCCTCGCCCTGCGCTGACCCGCGCTCCCGGGTGCGTCTCGGTCGATCGGGGTCACCAGAGCGACCACTCTGACCCGAGACAGTGCGAAGGGGGCGCTGCCGGCTGCGTCTCGGTGGATCCTCCGCGTCAGAGCGCGGAGCCTGACCCGAGACAGCGGTCGCGCGTGGTCCGGCGGCGGTCTCGGTCGATCGGGGTCACTAGGGCGACCACTCTGACCCGAGACGGCGCGGTGCTCGGGCTGCCGGGCGGTCTCGGTCGATCGGGGTCACCAGGGCGACCACTCTGACCCGAGACGCGGGCCGGTGGGGTGGGTGGGGCGGTCGGTGAGGTGGGTGGGGCGGTGGGGTGGGCGACGGGGGGTCACCAGGCGGGGTCGGTGAGGCAGCCGGGGGCACCGGTCGCGCAGGCCTGGTTGGCGTAGAGCTCCACGACCCGGCCGTCGACGACGCGCACGACCGGCCCGGGGGAGTCGGGACCGCCGAGCTGGGCGAGCACCTGCGGCCCGGTCGCGGTCTGCGCGACGGCGGTGGTGAGCACCGCGGCCACCGGATCGCTCGGGCTCTGCAGGCCGTTGCCGAAGCCCGGCCCCTCGAGCAGCAGGCCGACCCGGCGCCCGGCGCAACCTCGCCACAGGTAGAGGTCCGTGCCCGACCACGCGACCGCGGTGTCGGCGCAAGGCCCGACCCCACCGCCGAGCGAGACCGCCGTGTCGACGGAGGTCGCGCCGGGGGCCAGCACCGCGACGCCGCCGTCGGCCTTCTCGACGACCAGCGCCCCGTCGTCGCGCAGCCCGAGGTCCTGCAGGCCGCTGAGGTCGACGCGCTCGCTGACGAGCGGCACCCGGCGCTCGCGGGCGTCCGGGCCGCGCACGATGATCTCGCCACCGGCCGCGTCGCAGGGGCGCTCGACCCACGCGAGGGTGCGGCCGTCCGGTGACAGCGCCGGGTGCTCACGGCGCATACCTGTGTCCGTCACGGTGACGCCGGCCGCGCCGTTGCCGAGGCTGACCCGGACGAGCACGTCGGCGCACCGGCCGGGCACGCGGCGCAGGAAGACCGCGGAGTCGCCACCCCTGCTGGGGCTGCTGTCCACGGCCGTCCCCGGGTAGGACAGCTGTCGCAGCCGCGCGCCGGTGCGGGCGTCGTGCAGCACGACCGCGCCCTGGTCGACGGCCACGAAGGTGCTCGCGGACGGTGGCAGCCCGGGCCCGGGGGAGCCGGCCCGCCGGACCGTCTCGAGGGCCAGGCCGCTGGGGGTCGTCGCCACGACGGCGCCGGTCGACCAACGCAGGTCCGACCAGTTCAGCGACGCCTCCCAGCCGTCGGCCGCTGTGGTCGCGGTGCTGCGCGCGAGCTCGGTGCCGGCGTCGTCGAGCAGCCGCACGAGCACCGGTCCGGCACCGGAGCCCCGCGTCTCGAGCGGGCTGCCGACCCGCTGGCCGTCGCGGGGTGAGCCGAGCGCCAACGCGTCGCCGCGCACCGACGTGACGCTCCAGGGCGGGCCGGCACCGACCCCGACCTGCACGAGTCGCACCGTGCCGATCAGCGCGGTGCCGCGCCGCAGCGGCACCTCGGTCTCCGCCACCGGCCCCGCGGTCACGCCCCGCAGCCCGAGCAGCTCGTCGGCGAGGCGCTGGGCGACCTGCTGCGGGTCCGATGCCCACGTCCGCGCGCCCGGGTCGCGAACCCAGGCGGCCGCTTCGCGGTCGTCGGCGAACGGCCAGAACGGTGTCGCGTCGCCGCTGGTCGTCACGCCGCTCGTCCTCGGCACCTCGGGCAGCGGCCCCTCCTCGGCGCACAGCACGTCGCCCTGCACGGCGCACGCGCTCGGCTCGGCGGTCGGCTCCGGCCGGGGCCGCTCCACCGCGCGGTCGACGCTGCTGCGGTCGGTCGCGCTCGTCGCGACGGTGCCCGCGACGACGACGGCAAGCCCGGCAGTCGCGGCGAGGACCGGCTGCAGCCGGCGCCGCCACGACCGCCGCTGGCGGACCCGCTCGCGGAGCAGGGGCAGGGCGTCGTACGCCGGAAGGACCTGCTCGGCCTCCTCCTGCAGGAGCTCGCGCAGCCGCTCCTCCGGGGTCATGCGACCAGCGTGCCTGCTTGCGGGCTACCAGTCGATCCCGGTGACGCAGCCCTTCGCCTCGAGGGTCTCCGCGCACGCGGGCTGCTGGAGGAACGGCTCGAAGCGCGTCCCGACGAGGCGACCCACCGTGCCCTTGGGGTCCTGGGTCTGCACGAGGACCTGGTCGTCGGCGGTCGTGAGCCGCTCGACGAAGCGCAGCGTCGTGGCCTGTGCCGACAGCCGATCGCCGGTCAGAGTCAGTTCGACGCGCCGCAGCGGCTTCGGGTCCGCGGAGAACGGGTCGCACAGCTCGAGCCCGACGACCCGGTCGCCGATGAAGCCGCCGTTGAAGAGCAGGCAGTCAGGCGCGGCGTCGAGCGGGACGGGGCGGGTTGCGCCGGGCTGGTAGAGCCCGAGGAAGCCGCCGTCCTCGCCGGCGATGCCGACGAGCAGGGCGCCGTCGTCGCGCAGGTCGAGGTCGGCCACGCCACCGTTCTCGTCCTGCTCGATCGTGCGGACGCCTGACGGGCCCTGCAGCGAGATCGTCGTCGGGCCGGTCTCGCAGCCGGGCCGGACGGCCCAGGCCTGCCAGCGCCCGTCGGGGCTCACCGCGAGCGCGCCAGGGACCAGCGGCTGGTCGGCGACCAGGGTCGTCGTGACGTCGGTGGCGAGGTCGCGCTGCAGCAGCTTGCGGTCGTTGCACTCGCGGCCGAGCCGCAGCCACGCGACGATCGTTCCGGTCCGGCGCGGGCTGGTGTCGGTGTAGCCGGCCGGCGGATAGCTCACCTGCACGACCCGCCTGCCGTCGGTGACGGAGTAGAGGCCGACGACGCCGTCCTTCTCGGCCGCGAACGCCTCGGTCGGCCCGGGCACGAAGGCGCGCGGCGTCGGGTCGCGGCGGACGGGGACCGCGACGACGCGGTTGACCGAGCCGTCCCTCGGTGAGCCCGTCACGGCGGTGACGACCCCCGTGGTCCAGTCGTCGGCGGTGAAGCGCAGCGTCGCCGACCACGGCTGCTCGCTGCCGGCGGGAGCGCCCTGCGCGCCGAGCAGCGTCCCGGTGGCGGTGCGCAGCGAGACCTGGACGTTCTCGTCGACGCCCTTCACGGTGCCGGTGACCGTCAGCGGGCTGCTCACCTCGGATCCGCCGGCGGGCGCAGTGACGACGAGAGGTGCGGGCGCCCCGCGCTCAGCTCGTACTCCGAGGACGACCCAGGGCCGTGGGTCGGTCGTTCCCAGCTGCGCGACATCGGCGACGGCGACGGTGACGCCACCCACCTGCAGCGGAACGCCGGTCGAGTCCGTGTAAGACGTGGCCCGGACCCCGTCCAGGTCGAGAAGGTCGTCGACGAGGTGCTGGGCGACCTGCACCGGGTCGTCGGCCCAGGCCCGGTCGGCGGGTGCGGCTGCCCAGTCCGCGGCCTGGGCGTCGGAGGTGAAGGGGAAGAACGGCGTGCCCGGCTGCGACGTCGTCGACCCGTCGGGGTCGGCCGCGATCGGCGAGGCGGTGGGGCTCGGCGTGGCCGTCGGTGCGCTGGTCGGTGGCTGCGTCGCGATCGGCTCGAGCGACGTCGCGCCGCCCCCACCCGTCAGGGCGACCCCGGCTCCGATCACCGCGGCCAGCCCCAGCGCCGAGGTCGACAGAGCCACCCGGCGACGGGTACGTCGGCGGGCGATGCCGCCGCGGATGCGGTCGAGGCTCTCGGAGGCCGGCCCGAGCGGACCGAGCTCGTCGGCCTCGCCGCGCAGCAGGGCCGCGAGCTCGCGCTCCTCGGGGGTGGTCACAGCTCCTCCAGCAGGGTGGTCCGCAGCGCGGCCATGCCGCGTGACGTGTGGCTCTTCACGGCGCCGGCGCTGATGCCCATCGCGTGGGCGGTCTGGGCCTCGGACAGGTCGGCGTAGTAGCGCAGGACGATCGCCTCACGCTGCCGCTGCGGGAGCAGGGACAGCGCGTGCACGACGGTGGACCGCTCCAGCGACTCCATCGCTCCCGACTCCGCGGACATCGCGTCCGGGAGCGGCGACGGAGCGTGCTTGACCTCGACCGTGCGGTGGCGCAGCCGCGAGCGGGACAGGTTGACGACGGTCTGGCGCAGGTAGGCCTCGCCCTTGTCGAGGTCGCGCACCCCGCGCCACCGGCCGTGCACCTTGACGTAGGCGTCCTGCACGACCTCCTCGGCGCTGTCGCGGTCGTGCAGCAGGAACGCCGCCAGCCGCACCAGCCCGCGGTAGTGCGCGGTGTAGAGCGCGGTGAGGACCTCGTCGGGGGACAGCGGCCGGTCGGACACGCCACCTCCCGTCCGCACGCCCGCGGGCGCACTCGCCGTCATCGCTGCCGTCTCCACCCCCGTACGACGCGCGGGTGATGCCACCGGTTTACACCCGCGCGCGCCCGGTGGCCCGCCTACGATCACCGGGTGCCCCCGTCCGTGTCGCGCGTGTCGTCGCTCCGCCTGCTGGCCGCTGGCCCGCTCGTCGGCATCGTGCTCGCCCTGCCGCTGGCCCTGGTGACCGCGCCGGCACTGCTCGCGAGCCCCGCCGCGGCCCCGGTCGCGGTGGCGGCGAGCCAGTCACCGACCCCGGCGCCGGAGCCGTCGTCGACGGCCCCCATCCCCTTGCCCACCCGCAGCACGGCGGCCCCCACGGCCACGGCCACGGCGACCGAGGAGCCGACCGAGACGGCCGAGCCCACCGCCACGGCGACCCGCACGAGGACGCGCACCTCCAGCCCACGCCCCCGTCGTACGACGGAAGCTCCCGTCGTGCGTGAAACGCCCGACGAGAACCTGCCGGTCGTGACCGGCGGGGACTTCGGCGTCGGGACCGCCTCGCCCGGGCTGCTCGACGGCACTCCCGAGGCGACCGCGGAGCCGACGACAGCGCCCGTCGCGGCCACCATCGACAAGCCCGCCGACACGGTCACCCGGCTCATCCAGCTCGTCGTCTCCGCCGGGGTGCTGCTCGGCATCGGAGGCGGCGTCGGCCTCTACCTCACCAGGACCTGAGCGTGAGCGACTGCCTGTTCTGCCGGATCGTCGCGGGCGAGATCCCCGCCGAGGTCGTCCACGAGGGGCCGCGCACGATGGCCTTCCGCGACGTGTCGCCGCAGGCGCCGACCCACGTCCTCGTCGTACCCCGTGACCACCATGACGACGCCGCGTCGCTCGCGGCCGCCGACCCGGCGTACCTCGGTGAGGTCCTGGCCGCGGCGACCGAGGTTGCCGCGCTCGAGGGGCTGGCCGAGGGCTACCGCCTCGTCACCAACACCGGGCCGGCCGCGGGGCAGTCCGTGCAGCACCTGCACGTCCACGTCCTCGGCGGGCGCAGCCTCAGCTGGCCGCCCGGCTAAGCGGTTGCGCCGCGGGTAGTCTCGTCCTGCCATGTCCGAGACGCCCGCGCAGGTCACCACCAAGATCGTCGTGCCCGGCGCGCACTCCATGGTCAGCCTGCTCGGCAGTCGCGACGAGCTGCTCGCGGTCATCGAGGAGGCCCTCGACAGCGACGTCCACGTCCGCGGCAACGAGATCACCCTGACCGGTGCCCCGGCCGACAACGCGATCGCGACCCGGCTGTTCGAGGAGCTCATCTCGCTGCTCGACAAGGGCCAGTCGCTGTCGGGCGACGCGGTCGAGCGCTCGCTCGCGATGCTGCGCACCGGCGGGTCCGACCGTCCCGCCGACGTGCTCACCCTCAACATCGTCTCCAACCGGGGCCGCACGATCCGGCCGAAGACGGTCAACCAGAAGCGCTACGTCGAGGCGATCGACCGCCACACCGTGGTCTTCGGGATCGGCCCCGCCGGCACCGGCAAGACCTACCTCGCGATGGCCAAGGCCGTGCAGGCGCTGCAGGCCAAGCAGGTCAACCGGATCATCCTCACCCGGCCGGCGGTCGAGGCGGGGGAGAAGCTCGGCTTCCTGCCCGGCACGCTCACCGAGAAGATCGACCCCTACCTGCGACCGCTCTACGACGCCCTGCACGACATGGTCGACGTCGAGTCCATCCCGCGGCTGATGGCGAGCGGGACCATCGAGGTCGCGGCGCTCGGCTACCTGCGCGGGCGGTCCCTCAACGACGCCTTCATCATCCTCGACGAGGCGCAGAACACCACGGCCGAGCAGATGAAGATGTTCCTCACCCGGCTCGGCTTCGGCAGCAAGATGGTCGTCACCGGCGACATCACGCAGATCGACCTCCCGGGAGGTGCGGTCTCAGGGCTCAAGGTCGTTCGCGAGATCCTCGAGGGCATCGACGACGTGAGCTTCACCTACCTGTCGTCGGACGACGTCGTCCGCCACAAGCTGGTGGCGCGCATCGTGGACGCCTATGAGCAGTACGACGCGGAGCTCGCCACGAGCCGCGGCCCGAACGGCCCGCAGCGAGCACCCGGCCGCCGCGACGACACCCGGAGGTCCGGACGATGAGCATCGAGGTCGCCAACGAGTCAGGGGTCGTCGTCGACGAGGTGATGCTCGTGCGCGTCGCCCGCCACGTGCTCGACACCCTCGGCGTCTCGCCGCTGGCTGAGCTGTCCCTGCTGATCGTCGACGTCGACGCGATGGAGAAGCTCCACGTCCGGTGGATGGGCGAGCCCGGTCCCACCGACGTGCTGGCCTTCCCGATGGACGAGCTCGACCTGCGCGGCTCGCGCGGAGTAGGCCACGGCGCGCACGGTCACGACGACGGTGACGACGTCGGGCCCGCTGTGCTCGGCGACGTCGTGCTCTGCCCGGTCGTGGCGGAGCGGCAGGCCGCGGCGGCCGGCCACTCCACCGAGGACGAGCTGCAGCTGCTGTGCACCCACGGGGTGCTGCACCTGCTCGGCTACGACCACGGCGACGCCGAGGAGCACGCCGAGATGTTCGGTCTGCAGGGGACGCTTCTCGCGTCGTGGCAGGAGGCCCGCTCCCGGTGAGCCTGCTCACGGACGGCGGCCCCATCGTCGCCGCGGTCCTGTTCGTCGTCCTGGCGGGGCTGTTCGGCTGTCTCGAGGCGGCCCTGTCGCGGATGTCGCGCGCGCGCGTCACCGAGCTCGTGCGCGACGGCAGAGCGGGTGCGCAGCGGCTGTCCGAGGTGCTCGAGGAGCCCGGGCGCGTCGTCAACCTCCTGCTCCTGCTGCGGCTGGCCTGCGAGCTCTCCGCTGCCGGCCTCGTCACGTCGTACTGCGTCGACCGGATCCCCGGCTCGCTCGCCGTCGTCGTGGCGGTCGCGGTGATGGTGGTCGTCGACTACGTCTTCGTCGGCGTGGCGCTGCGCACCGTCGGCCGCCAGCAGGCCGAGCGGGTCTCGCTCGGCGGGGCCGGGATCGCGTGGCTGCTCGTGCGCGTCTTCGGGCCGCTGCCGACGCTGCTCATCCTGGTCGGCAACGCCGTGACCCCGGGCAAGGGCTTTCGCGATGGGCCGTTCTCCACGGAGGCCGAGCTGCGAGACCTCGTCGAGATCGCGCAGAAGCGCGGCGTCGTCGAGGAGTCCGAGCGCAACATGATCGAGTCGGTCTTCGAGCTCGGCGACACCATCGTGCGCGAGGTGATGGTCCCGCGCACCGACGTCGTGACGATCGAGCGCGGCAAGACCGTCAAGCAGGCCCTCAACCTGCTGCTGCGCAGCGGTTTCTCCCGCGTCCCCGTCATCGGCGACAACGCCGACGAGGTCCTCGGCGTGGTCTACCTCAAGGACCTGGTGCGCAAGGAGCGGGCCGAGGGCGGAGGCGCCCTCAAGGTCGAGGAGGTCATGCGGCCGCCCGCCTTCGTGCCCGAGAGCAAGCCGGTCGACGAGCTGCTGCGCGAGATGCAGGCCAAGCTCGGCCACGTCGCGATCGTCGTCGACGAGTACGGCGGCACCGCTGGCCTCGTGACGATCGAGGACATCGTCGAGGAGATCGTGGGGGAGATCACCGACGAGTACGACCGCGAGGCGCCGGCGGTCGAGGAGCTGCCTGACGGCACCCGCCGGGTCACCGCGCGGCTGTCCGTCGAGGACCTCGAGGAGCTCTACGGCGTGACGCTCCCGCACGAGGACGTCGAGACCGTCGGTGGCCTGCTCGCGACCGCCCTCGGCCGGGTGCCGATCCCGGGCGCCACCGTGACCATCGACGGGCTGCAGCTCGTCGCCGAGAGCGCCAAGGGGCGCCGCAACCGGATCGGGACGGTGCTCGTGAGCCGCGTCCCGGCGAACGAAGGGTGAGCTCCCCGGTGGACAGCGAGGACGCCAAGATCGTGACCCTGGCGCGCAGCGCGCGGACCAGGGCGCACGCGCCGCACACGACGCTGGCCGAGGGGGCTGCGGTCCGCGACACCGACGGGCGGACCTACGCCGCGTCGACCGTCGAGAACCGCGACCCGGCGCTGACGACGTCTGCGCTGCGGGGGGCGGTCGCGGCGGCGGCGTCCTCGGGCGCCCGCGCCTTCGAGGCCGCGGTGGTCGTCACCGACGGGCTGGTGTCGTCGGCGGACCTGGCGGTGCTGCGCGAGTTCGGCGTCGGCACCCCCGTGCTGGTCGCCGGCCCGGACGGCACGCTGCGCGAGACCCTGTCGACGTGACCCGCGAGATGATCACCATCGTTGCGTGATGGTGATCGTCTGGCGCGGCGGACCGGCGTGTCGTCGCAAGATGATCAGGGACCCCCGCGCCGTACGTCGAAGCGTCCCGGCACGTCGGGAGGTCCGCACGGGGACGACTCGGCCGACGGCGGCAGCGTCGTACGCCTGGGGGGTGGGTGATCGTCTCGCGACGACACGCCGCGACGGGACGCGACTGGATCACCATCG
Source organism: Mycobacteriales bacterium (assembly GCA_030697205.1). Lineage (NCBI taxonomy): Bacteria > Bacillati > Actinomycetota > Actinomycetes > Mycobacteriales > Mycobacteriales bacterium. The sequence continues at coordinate 100,015 of JAUYQP010000028.1, read as the reverse complement.
CGCAGGCGGATTCACGGGGTCGTCGCAACAGCAATGGTTTCTAGCGGTGTCCGGACAGTAGCTCGGTCCAGTACTCGGCGGGCGTGCGCCAGTCGAGTGTCTTGCGTGGGCGGCCGTTGAGGCCGGCCTCGATCTCGAGGAGGTCCTGCACGCTGTACACGGACAGGTCGGTGCCTTTGGGCAGGTACTGGCGCAGCAGCCCGTTGGTGTTCTCGTTCGTTCCGCGCTGCCAGGGGCTGTGCGGGTCGCAGAAGTAGACCGCGAGGTCGGTCGCGAGGGCGAGCTTGGTGTGCTCGGCCATCTCGATGCCCTGGTCCCAGGTCAGCGACTGGCGAAGCCACTCTGGGAGTTCAGCCATCTTCGCGGTGATCGCGTCACGGACGGTCAGCGCGCAGTGGTCGTTGGGGAGGTGCAGCAGCAGTGTGACGCGGCTGGTGCGCTCCACGAGCGTCCCGACGGCTGAACGCCCGTTGGCGCCGATGATGAGGTCGCCCTCCCAGTGCCCGGGCACGGCCCGGTCCTCGATCTCCGCCGGCCGCTCCGAGATCATGATCATGTCTTTGATGGGGGTCTGCTTGTCCGTCACGCGAGCGCGTGGCTTGCGCACGGCGCGTCCGGTCCTCAGATGCTTGGTGAGCTCAGCGCGCAGCGCTCCGCGTCCCTGCACGAACAGCGACTGGTAGATCGTCTCGTGGCTGATGCGCATCTGCTCATCGTCGGGGAAGTCCCGCGGGAGCCGGTTCGCGATCTGCTCCGGGCTCCAGTGCTCCTTACCCCCCAGCGCGCCCTCGACGTAGTCCCGCAACGGCTTGTGCCCCACGAGCTTGGGCACCTTCGGCCGCTTGCGGTTGGTCTCAGCCGCCCGCTGCGCCTGCACAGCCCGGTACCGCCCTGGCTTGCCCGGTGGAGCGTGCCGGCGCAGCTCACGGCTCACCGTCGACGGCGCCCGACCCATGCCGCGGGCGATCGCGTTCACCCCGAGACCCTGCGCGACGCCGATCGCGATCTCCTCGCGCTCATCCACCGACAAGTACCGATCCAAGGGTTCAGCAAGATCCATAGGCGCTATCCCACCAGCGTGGCGGAACCAGCGGATCGCCGCGGCCTGCGACACCCCGGCGACCTCAGCAGCCTCCACCGTGCTCAGACCCGCCCGGATCTGCCTCCAGAACTCACGCCTGACCGCACTCGACAACCTCAACCCAGGACGACCCACAACCCAACCCCTCACGTCAGGCTGTTGCGACGACCCCCTGAGCCCGAGGCAACCTTGGTGATCATCTCGTCATCCCCGACACTGGTGGGGTGAGCACCCCGCACCGGTCCGGCTTCGCCTGCTTCGTCGGCCGCCCCAACGCCGGCAAGTCGACCCTGACCAACGCGATCCTCGGCCAGAAGGTCGCCATCACGAGCAGCCGGCCGCAGACGACCCGCCACGCCATCCGCGGCATCGTCCACCGCGAGGACGCCCAGCTCGTGCTGGTCGACACCCCCGGTCTGCACAAGCCGCGGACCCTGCTCGGCGAGCGGCTCAACGACCTCGTCCGCGAGACCTACGCCAGCGTCGACGTCGTCTGCTTCTGCGTGACCGCCGACGACAAGGTCGGTCCGGGCGACCGCTTCATCGCCCAGGAGCTGGCCCAGCTGAAGACCCCGGTCATCGGCGTCGTGACGAAGACCGACGCCGCGCAGAACAAGGACATGATCGGGCAGCAGCTGCTCGCGCTGTCGCAGCTCGGCGACTGGGCCGACATCATCCCGGTCAGCGCCGTCGACGGCTTCCAGGTGAAGCTGCTCGAGGACCTGCTCGTCGCGCGCCTGCCCGAGGGCCCGGCGCTCTACCCGGACGGCGAGCTCACCGACGAGCCCGAGCAGGTCCTCATCGCGGAGTTCATCCGCGAGGCCGCGCTCGAGGGCGTCCGCGACGAGCTGCCGCACTCCATCGCCGTGACCATCGAGGAGATGGCTCCCCGCGCGGATCGGCCGGCCGAGCGCCCGCTGGTCGACGTCTACGCCACCATCCACGTCGAGCGCGACAGCCAGAAGGCGATCGTGCTCGGCAAGGGTGCAGCCCGGCTGCGCGGCGTCGGGACGATGGCGCGCACGCAGATCGAGGCCCTGCTCGGGACGCCGGTCTACCTCGACCTGCGCGTCACGGTCGCGAAGGACTGGCAGCGCGACCCCAAGCAGCTGCGCAAGCTCGGCTTCTAGCAGGTACGACGAGAAGCCCCCGTCACACGAGCGAGGGGTGGTGGGCCGCGACGTCCTTCGGGACGGCGCACATCCAGCCCAGCGTCGCGTCCGGCAGGTTGAGCGGTGCGGGCACCTCTCGGGCGGGCGCCGTCACCGAGGTGTTGGACAGCGCGCCGATCTTCAGCACGTCGATGCCGCGGGTGTTGTCGGCGACGTAGACGTAGCCGCCCGGTCGCCAGTAGGCCGCCCAGGTGGAGGCGTCGTCGGGCCGGAAGAAGCCGACCTGCTTGATGTCCTTGGGGTTGCGGACGTCGAGGAAGCGGGTGCCCTGCCCGTAGAAGGCGATCGCGACGAGACCGTCGCCGCGGTCGGTGAAGTAGTGCGCCGAGTCGCAGCCGGTCGCGCCCTCCTGCTCCTCGGGTGTCCAGGTGTCGAGCTCGCGCAGCCGGTGGGTCTTGATGGTCGAGGCCTTGAAGCCGGCGCCGGTGTAGGAGTTGCGCAGGTCGTAGGTCGCAAAGCGGCCGGACTGCTCGCACGACGAGGCGAGGTTCTCCTCGGTGACGGCCAGCACGTCGCCGCGGCGGCCGTCCACCTTGAGGGAGGGGTTGCGCCAGGAGTTGTGCATGAGGCCGCTGGTCTTGCCCAGCGCGGTACCGCCGCCGGCGTAGGGGACGGGCGCGCAGCCGGTCGCCTCCTTGACCTTGCCGTCGACGGGGTCGCGGTGCTTGCCGCTCGTCCAGTAGCCCCGGACGCCACCGCGGCCGGACACCCAGGCGATGCCCTGCGGGTCGACCTGCACGTCGTGGGCGTAGTCGGTGACGCCGTCGTTGCGGCCCAGGTCGATCGGGGTCGGGCAGGCCACCGGCATCGCCGGGTCGCGCATGTCGGTGCCGTAGATCGGCCGGCCCTTCCAGTCGGCCGGTCCGTTGACGGCATTGGACGGGCCACCGGTCCAGGTCCAGTCGCAGCCCGACACGCAGGTCGTGGTGTGGCCGGCGGGGACCGGGGTCAGCGACAGCTGCGTCATGGCGTGGGGCAGCGACACGTCGATGACGTGGATCGCGCCGTAGGGGAAGACCCCGGGGGTGGCCTGGGTCGTGAAGCCGCGCGGGTCGCGGGAGATGAACAGCAGCCCCCGGTCGACGTCGACGTCGACGTCCTCGTTCTCCCAGATGTACATCGGCAGCGCACCGAGCAGCGTCGGCGCGGAGGGGTCCTTGACGGAGTAGGCGTAGATGCCGGTCATCGCCGAGACGAACATCGTGTCGCCGATGAAGTTGACCGAGATCGCGGTCGTCATCTCCGGCACGTTGGCGACGAAGGTGACGCCCTTGCTGATCGCGCCTGGCGGCGGCGTGGCCGCGACTGCCGACGGCAGCGACGAGGGCAGCACCGACAGCGGCAGCAGCACGGAAGCGAGGGCGAGCAGGGGGCGCAGGCGCATGGGCACCACCTTCGCCGTGGCGGGCCCGGCTCCTGCTACTCCTGGATGACGGGCAGGCCGAGGTGCCAGCCCTGCCCGACCGGGACCCCGATCGCCAAGAGGGCCTGCAGCTGCCCCTCCGTCTCCACGCCCTCCGCGAGCACGTCGCTGCCGACCTCGCTCGCGAAGGACACCAGCGCCTCGACGAGCGCCTGCTGGCGGGCGTCAGTGTCGACGTCGCGGGTGATGCTGGTGTCGAGCTTGATGACTTCGGGCTGCAGCAGCAGGACGTGGCGCAGCGAGGCGAAGCCAGCTCCGGTGTCGTCGACCGCGATGCGGGCACCGAAGCGCCGCAGCCGGTCGAGGGTCGCGCGGGCCTGGGGGTAGTCGGCGACGGCCTCGTGCTCGGTGATCTCGACGACCACCCGCGCCAGGTCGCTGTCGTGCAGCAGTGCGAGGACCTCGGGGTCGGTCAGCGCGGCGGGGGAGACGTTGACGGCGAGGAACCCCGAAGCGGGCAGCTGCGGCAGCAGCGCCAGCGCGGCCCGCAGCGTCAGCCGCTCGAGCTCCGCGCCGAGACCGTGGCGGCCGGCCGCGCGGAACCACCGGTCGGTGGGCACCCGGCCGCCGAAGCGCGAGAGCGCCTCGTGACCGACGACGGCACCGGTCGCGAGCTCCACGACGGGCTGCAGGGCGATCTTCACCCGTGCCGCGGCGATGAGGTCGCGGACCTCCCGCGCCTCGGGCAGCCCCGCGTCGTCGTCGGGGGTGACGGAGCGGCCCGGCAGCAGGGCGGTCGCGGTCCGCAGCGCGCGCACCTCGGCCTCGAGCTGGTGCCACCGCCGCGCCTGGCGGAAGTAGCCGCTGGTGCCCTGCACGACCAGCCCCACCGCGGGCACGACCAGGGCGGCCACCCCGACGCCGAGCCCTGACCACCAGAGCCCGTCGTACCTCTCCATCGACCCCGCGCGCAGCGCGGCGGCCAGCGGCGCGAGCGCCAGCCCGCCGAGCACCAGCCCCCACGGCCCACGCAGACCGAGAGGCACCTCCTGCCACCAGCGCACAGTGGCGGCCAGCGCCACGACGGCGATGGCGGCCTCGGCTCCGCGCAGCGCGGTCGTCGCACCGACGCCGTCCGCGACGAGCGCGGGCAGCGGGTCGGTCCACAGCGCGGCGGTGGCGACCAGGCCCACCAGCAGCAGCGCCAGCAGGGCGAACCACCGCAGCGACCGGACTGCGAGCCCGGCGGTCAGGACGCACAGCGGCAGGGTGAGACCCCACGCGAGGCCGAGGGCGGCGCCCCGGTCCGGGGCGTCGCCGCCTGCGTCCGCGCCTGCACCGAGGACTGTCGTCGCATGCAGCAGCACGCCCACGAGCAGCAGGCCGTAGCCATCGGCGACCCAGCGCAAACGGACATCTCCGGTGACCGAGGCCGCGACGAGCAGGAGGTACGACGTGAGCAGCGTGGCCACGCCGGCGAGCGCGTGCGTGCCGGCCAGGGGGACGCTCGCGGTGACGTCGTCGCGCAGCAGGCCCGCGCCTGGGACGACGACGCAGGCCAGCAGCCCGACGAGCAGGATCGCGGTCCAGCCGCCGCCGACCCACGTCTCGGGGGGCGCGGGAGGCAGGGCCCAGCCACCTCGGCGGACGTAGGGACGGGCAGGGGGGCGTCGGTCGGCCGTCGCTGGTCCGCCCGTCACCGTCCACCTCCTGCCCGCGTCCGTTCGGACTCCAACCCTGCCACGACGGGGCGTCACGCAGACCGCACCGCGCCGAGCGGGCTAGCCTCGGGGACGTGACGCTCTACCGGGACGAGGGCGTCGTCCTGCGCGTCCAGAAGCTCGGCGAGGCGGACCGCATCATCACCGTGCTGACCCGGCGCACCGGCCGGGTCAGGGCGGTGGCCAAGGGCGTGCGGCGTACCCGGTCGAAGTTCGGCGCCTCGGTCGAGCCCGGCAGCCACGTCGACCTGCAGCTCTACGCCGGCCGCTCCCTCGACGTGGTCAACCAGGCCGAGACCATCACGCCCTACGGCGCGCTGCTCGTCGGCGACTACCCCCGCTGGACGACCGCGATCGCTGTGCTCGAGACCGCCGAGCGGTTGACCGCGGAGGAGCGCGAGCCGTCGATGCGGCTGTTCCTGCTGGTGATCGGGGCGCTGCGCGCGCTGGCCGGCCCCGGCACCGGGGGCGGTGAGGGTCCCCAGCGCGACCCGTCGCTCGTGCTCGACGCCTTCCTGCTGCGGGCGATGACGGTGGCCGGCTACGCACCCGCGCTGTGGGACTGCGCGCGCTGCGGCGAGCCGGGCCCGCACCGGGCCTTCTCCGTCCCGGCCGGCGGCGTGGTCTGCGCGGCCTGCCGCCCGGCAGGTTCGGCCTCGCCTCCACCGGCCGCGCTCGCGCTGATGACCGACCTGCTCGAGGGCGACTGGGCGGGCGCGGAGGGCTCCGACCCGCGCTCGCGCCGGGAGGCCAGCGGCCTGGTCGCCGCGCACCTGCAGTGGCACCTCGAGCGCGGGCTGCGATCGCTGCCGCTGGTGGAGCGGACATGACGCGACCACCGACCCGGCCGCCGACGCCGCACCCCAGCGGTGCCCGCCCGCCGGCGATCCCGAAGGACCTCGTACCCCGCCACGTCGCGATCGTCATGGACGGCAACGGCCGCTGGGCCAAGGACCGCGGGCTGCCGCGCACGAAGGGCCACGAGGCGGGCGAGGCGTCGCTGTTCGACGTCGTCGAGGGGGCGATCGAGCTCGGCATCGGTCACGTCAGCGCCTACGCCTTCTCGACGGAGAACTGGAAGCGCAGCCCCGACGAGGTGCGCTTCCTCATGGGCTTCAACCGCGACGTCATCCGCCGCCGCCGCGACGAGATGCACGAGCTCGGGGTGCGGGTCCGCTGGGCCGGCCGCCGCCCACGGCTGTGGCGCTCGGTCATCAACGAGCTCGAAGCGGCGGAGGAGCTGACCCGCCGCAACCGGGTCTGCACCCTGACGATGTGCGTCAACTACGGCGGTCGTGCCGAGATCGCCGACGCCGCGAAGGCTCTCGCCCTCGACGTCGCGGCCGGCCGGCTCGACCCGGCGAAGGTCGACGAGCGGGTCCTCGCGCGCTACCTCGACGAGCCCGACATGCCCGACGTCGACCTCTTCCTGCGCACCAGCGGCGAGCAGCGGACGTCGAACTTCCTGCTCTGGCAGAGCGCCTACGCCGAGCTGGTCTTCGTGCCGGAGCTGTGGCCCGACGTCGACCGGCGGGTGCTGTGGCGGGCCTGCGAGACCTACGCCTCGCGCGACCGTCGCTACGGCGGCGCGGTCCCCAACGAGGTGGCCGAGTGACCAGCCGTTCGCTCGGCTGCGGCGGGTCGTAGTGCACGACCACGGGACGCCCGCGCCCCCGGCTGACCGGCGGGGCAGGCTGCTGCTCACCGCGCTGCTCCTGCCGTGCCTGCTCGTCACGCTCGTCTCGCTCGTCGTGCTGTGGCCCGCCGAGCGGACCCGCGCCGCCGACGCCGACCAGTTCGTGCCCGACGCCGTCGTCGCCGCCCGCGTCGTCGAGGTGCGGGAGGTCGACTGCGGCTCGGTGGAGGCGGAGGGGCGCTGCCAGCAGGTGGCCTTCGAGCTCAACGGTGGTGAGCGTCAGGAGGTCGAGGTCGACCCCGGTGCGGGCCAGCCGCGGCTGGTGGTCGGCGACGCGGTGAAGCTCGCGAAGTACGTCGACGTGGCCGGTCTCGAGACCTACGCGCTGGTCGACTTCCAGCGCGACCGGCCGCTGCTCCTGCTCGGCCTGCTCACCGCGGTGGTCGTCGTCGCGGTCGCGCGGTGGCGCGGTCTCGCGGCGATCCTGGGCGTCGGTGTCACCGCCGTCGGGGTCGTGGTCTTCGTGCTGCCGGCCATCCTCGAGGGGAGCAGCCCGATCGCCGTCGCGCTGACCGCGTCGAGCGCGCTGCTGTTCGTCGTCCTCTACCTCGCCCACGGCCTCAGCGCCCGCACCAGCGCCGCGCTCGTCGGCACCCTGCTGAGCCTCGGCATCTGCGCGGCCCTGTCGAGCCTGTCGGTCGACCTCACCCGCATCACGGGGCTGTCGTCGGAGGAGACCGTCGCGCTGCAGGGCTTCGCCGCCGGGGTCGACGTGCGCGAGCTGCTGCTGTGCGGCTTCGTGATCGGCGCGCTCGGCGTGCTCAACGACGTCACCATCACCCAGTCGAGCGCGGTCTTCGAGCTGCGCGCGAGCGACCCGCTGGCGAGCCGGCTCGCCGTCTACCGCAGGGCGATGCGCATCGGTCGCGACCACATCGCCAGCAGCGTCTACACGCTGGTGTTCGCCTACGCCGGCGCGGCCCTGCCGCTGCTGCTCGTCTTCACGCTGCTCGACCGGCCGGTCGGCCAGGTCCTCACCGGTGATCTCATCGCCGTGGAGCTGGTCCGCACGGCCGTGGGCACGATCGGTCTGGTGCTGTCGGTGCCCATCACCACGGCCGTCGCGTCGCTCGTGGCGGGGCAGGCCGGTGCTCAGGCCAGGACGGCGAAGGCCACCACGTTGTCGCGGTAGTGCCCGGTGCGCCGGTCGAAGGCGCCGCCGCACGTGACCAGGCGCAGCGACGGCCGCTCGGTCGGCGCGTAGACCTCGTCGGTCGGGAACGCGGTCTTCGCGTGCTGCTGGACGCGGTCGACGAGGAACGTCGCGTCACGGCCATCAGGACGTCGTACGACGATCCTCGTCCCGGGTCGCAGGTCGCCGAGCCGGGCGAAGACACCGGGCACCCCGTCGAGGTCGACGTGGCCGACGAGCACGGCGGCTCCCGGGTCACCCGGGACCGGCCCGGCCGACCACAGCCCGACGTCGGAGGCGGTGCGCGGGACGTCGAGGACGCCGTCGCGGGTCGCGAGGCCGATGACCGGGGCGTCGACCTCGAGGGCGGGGACCCGGACGCGGGGGGTGGTGACGGTCGGGGGCGCACCGGCACGCAGCGCGCCCAGTGCGGCCGTCAGCGGCACGCCAGGGCCGGGGTCGGCCACGGCGGCCGGGACAGCGGTGCGCAGCAGGACGAGCCCGCCGGCGACCGCGAGGTCCAGCGCCAGCAGGCCCGCGACCACGGGCACGGCGAGCCGCCGGGCACCGGGGGAGACCCGGTGCCCAGCAGCTCGCGCCGGGTCAGTGCTCAGCGGCGGGCCGCCTGGCGGACCGCGACGCTGGTCGCGCCGAGGGCGCCGAGCAGGGCGAGCGTCGCGACCGCGACGGCACCGCTGGGCAGGCCGCTCGTGTCGCTGCGCCCGCCGGCCGAGACGCCGCCGGTCGGGGCGCCCCAGGTGATGCGCACGACCGAGGTCGCCTCGGCGTTGGCGCAGCCGTCGCCCTCGGGGTCGGCGCAGAAGGTCACGGTCTGCACGCCGGCGGTCGCCGAGGTGACGCGCACGTGGTACTCGCTGTTGGCGGCCTCGAAGCCGTCCTGGATGCAGGACGTGTCGGTCTTGGTGGCGGTCTTCGGGCCGGTCATGTCGGCGTCGGGGCAGCCGGTGACCTTGCCGACGCCGCCGACCTCGAAGGCGGCCTTGACGTCGACCTTGCTGCTGCCGGAGAACAGGCACGCGTCGACGTGGACGTTGCCCATTCCGGTCGCCTCGTCACCGAGCGGCTGGGTGTCGCGCTGGTCGGGCGAGCCGCAGTCGGAGGAGGCCATGGCGTTGGGGTTGAAGGTGGCCTTGCCGGTGTCGGGGTTGACGTAGGCGACGGGGCGCTCGCCGGCGGCGGTCGCCGATCCGGTGAGCAGGCCGACGGACGCGCCGAGCGCGGCCGTGGCGAGGACGCCGGTGAGGAGCAGGGTGCGGGTGCGGAGCACGGGACCTCCTGGTGCGTGGCCTGCGCGGCGCGCGGGCTCGTCAGGGAGGTCTACGGACGGCGAGCCCGTCCGGTTCATGCCGGTCTGTCGTCAGGCGACCCGCTGCACGACCGCCAGCACCAGCAGCGCGAGCACCCCGAGCCGCAGGCCGCGCCCGAGGCCCTGCACGGCGGGCCAGGACAGGTAGGACAGCCAGCCGACGAGCAGCAGCACCAGAACGAGCAGCGGCACCCCCACGGAGGCGGGGGCGAGCAGGCCGGCCACGAGCAGCAGGCCGGTCACAAGTGGCAGGGTCCACGACGGGCGCTGCGAGAGGTAGACGAGCGCGACGCTGCTGCGGCGCTCGACGGCGCCGCGCAGCCCCGTCCGGGGCGCGGGGGGCGGGGCGGTCCTGCGGCGGGGCGGTGGCATGCCCACTAGCCTTCCACCCGTGCTCGTCGTCTCCCGCTTCGTGGTCCCTCAGGACGACGCCGGTCCCTTCCTCGAGCGGGCCCGCGCGGCCCTCGCGGCCTTCTCCGCGCGGCCGGGTTACGTCCGCGGTCGGGTCGGTCGCGCCGCCGACGACCCCACAGCGTGGGTGCTCTCGACCGAGTGGGAGGGCGTCGGGGCCTACCGCCGCAGCCTCGGGGCCTACGACGTGAAGGTCGACGCCGCGCCGCTGCTGGCGCAGGCCGTCGACGAGCCGAGCGCCTTCGAGGTGCTCGTCGCCGACGACAGTGCCTCCGTCGAGACGGTCCAGCCGAGCCGGCGCGCGGTGGACGCCACCCAGGTCTCGCTCGGCGAGGCCTCCGGGCCCGCGGTCAGCGACCTGTGAGGGCGCTGCTGTTCGGGGGGCTGGTCGCTGGTGCGCTGCTGCTCGCCGGCTGCGGCGGGGGCGCCACGACGCCGCAGGCCGACCCCGGCGTGCCGTGCACCTCGCTGCCGCCGGCTGACCCCGCCGCGGTCCTGCCCACGGGATTTCCGGCGCTCGCCGACCAGGTCCTCTACGCCCCGGCGTCGCAGGGCGCGACCCGCATCGTCTTCGGGCGGGTGCCCGGCACCGACTTCCTGGCGTTGCGTGACGACCTCGTGGCGCGGCTGACCGCGGCCGGCTTCCGCATCGAGTCCACCGACCAGGAGGCGGTCGAGGCCGAGGCCTTCTTCACCGGCCCGGTCGAGGGCACGGTCAAGGTGCAGCGGCTGTGCGCGGAGCAGCTCGAGGTGCGTTACAAGCTCGACGGCTAGCCGGTCGGGCTCGGTGCGGCTGTCGGGCCCGCGGTCGGCTCTCCGGTCGGGCCGGTGGTCGGCTGCGTGGTCGGTCCGGGGCTGGAGGAGCCGGTGCCCGGGTCGCTCGCCGTCGGCTGGGCCGAGCTCGTCGCAGCCGGGTCGGCCGAGGCAGCGGGGCTCGCGGTGCCCGAGGAGGTCGCGACGGCCGTCGTCGTCGGTGAGGCGCTGCTCGTCGCCGTCGTGGTGGTGACGGCCTCGGCGTCGACGAGGCCGCCGGCCACGAGGATGTCGAGGATGTCGGCCTGGACGGCCTGCACCTCGGCGTAGAGCTCGTCGACACCCAGGCCCCGGTCCTCCACCCCGTCGAGCCGCGCCCAGGCCTCGGCCAGCTGCGCCTCCACCTCGGCGGTCGGCACCGACCGCAGCGTGACGACGAGCTGCGTCGCGAGCGCCGTGGTGAGGCACTCGACGCACTGGGAGTTGGCGGCCACCGCGGTGTTGACGGGCACGACGGTGTCGCTACCGCCGACGACGAGCACGACCTGGAAGGCGACGGCGACGGTAGTGCAGGCGCGGCAGCTGGCGAGCGCGAACGCTTCGTTGGTCTGGGTCACGTCGGCGCCGTCGGTGACGCGCACCATCGCGAGCGCCACGTCGTAGACCACACCGCCGTCCTCGGTGCCGAGGGCGACGGCCTGGTTGTCGCCCTCCAGCGCCTCCTCCGGGATGCGGAAGGGGAAGACCCGGGCCGGGCCGCCGTCGGCGGACGTGACCAGGGCCTGCAGCGGGCCGCCGCCGTCGGGGCGGACGAGCAGCAGGGTCGGCTGGTCGGCGTCACGGGGCACCAGCGCGATGGCGGAGCGGGCCGAGGTGAGGGTGACGGGGCGCTCGGCGGCGGGGGCGCTCGAGACCAGCGACGGCAGGGTGCCGCGCTCGTCGGTGCGCACCGGCTCGTACTGCCCGGCGGGCCACCAGGCCCAGGCGAGGAGGGCGAGCAGCAGGGTGGCCGCGGTCAGGGTCGCGCCCCGCAGCACGGGACGGCCGCGGGTCGCGGTGCGGGCCTTCGCAGCTGTCCGACGCACGATGCGCGAGAGCAGGTAGACGGCGGCGGCAGCCGGCAGGACCAGCCCGAGCAGGGACAGCAGCCGGGCGAGGCCGCCGACGACGTCGCCATCGGCGAAGTCCGACGCGAGCGAGCCGCCCTGGCTGTCGAGGCTGTCCCAGGCGGTGGCGAGCAGGCGGGGGAGAAGCAGCACGGTGAGGACGAGCAGGCCGAGCAGCAGCGGCGCGACGACGAGCACCCAGGCCGTCACGACGACCCGTGCCCACGGCTTGAGGGGGTTGGCCGGGCCGCGTCCCCACCGCCAGGGGAGCAGCGCCTTGAGGGTCGGCCCGAGGTGGGAGAACAGGTCGGGGACGCCGGTGAGGTCGGCGAGGATGTGGTAGCCGTCGGCCCGGATGATCGGTGCGAGCTGGCGCACCATCTGCACGAGCTGGGTCGCGACGCCGAGCAGCAGCGCGTCCTCGCGCACGAACCACCACAGCCCCGCGATCCCGACGGCGAAGACGCAGTTGAAGTAGAGGCCGGCGAGGTCGACGCGCAGCCGGCCCCAGCGGCTGAGCCGGTAGGAGTCGTCGACGTCGGTGTAGAAGGCCGGCCAGACGAGGTAGAGCCCGGCCCCCATCGCGCCCGGCTGGGCGCCGCCGTAGCGGCAGGCCGCCGCGTGTCCGAGCTCGTGGAAGCCCGCCGACAGCACGGTGAGGCCGAAGACCGCGAGCAGCAGGTGCGGCTCGTAGAGCGCTTCGCGGGTGGCCGCACCGAGCCCGCGCTCGAACAGCACCCACCAGGTCGTGAGGGCGAAGGCGACGAGCACGGGGACGACGACCCACGGTCGCAGCAGCTGCGCGAAGGGAGCGGTGATGCGGTTGGTGGCCTTCGGGTCGCTGACGACGACCTTGAGCCGCAGGGCCAGCAGCGGGTTGGACTTCTGCACTGCCGGCGCCTCGCCGTCGGCATCACCGAGCACCCCCAGGGGCACCAGCTTGTGCTCGAGCAGATGCGTCACGTCCGCTGCCGCCACGGGGCGGTCGAGCTCGGCGGACAGGGCGTCGGCGATCTGCTCCGCGCCGCGTCGGCCGTCGACGAGCGACAGCAGGGCGTAGAGCAGCGGGGTGAGCTGCAGGGTCTGGCCGTCGCCGCGGCGCACGAGGGCGGGCGCGTCGCGGTAGCCGGAGCCGGCGAGCTCGCCGAGCAGCTCGACCCCGGGCGCGAGGGCCGGGGTCGAGCTGGTCGGGCGGGTGGGGGTGGTCACGTGCTACTGGACGATCGTCGAGTCCTGGTCGGCGGTGGCCTCCGCCGTGACGTCGTCGAGGTCCTGCGTGATGACCGCGGTCTGCTGAGACACAGCGGTGGCCTCCGACGCGATCGAGCCGACGTTGGCGCTGACCGCGGCGTCGATCGGCGCCGCGACGTTGGCGTTGGCGGCGACCGCCCCGGCGATCGGGGCGGCCACGTCGGCGTCGAGCGCGAGGTCGACGTTGATGTCGAGCAGGTCGCCGGACAGGGCGTCGCCGACGACGGTCGGCGACTCGGCGACCGGGGCGGGCGCCTCGACGGTGTCGTTGCTCTGGTCGAGCGTGGAGGTCTGCGGGGCGTTGGCGATCGCCTCACCGGAGATCCCCTGGTCGATGAGGACCTGCTGGTCGGTGAGCGACTGCGCGGTCGAGCCGACCGAGAGCAGGTTGGCCGACGCGGCGGCGTCGATGGGCGCGGCGATGTTGGCGTTGGCCGCGACGGCGAGGTCGATCGGCGCGGCCACGTCGAGGCCGAGGTCGAGGTCGGCGTTGAGGTCGAGTAGCGACATGACCTCCTTGGTGGGCAGGGCCGTCGCGCCCTCGGCGGCGAGCTCGGCGTCCGTCAGGCCCATCGGGGTGTCCGTCATCGGGGTCCTCCTCGTCCGGCCGCCCTGTGGTGGGCGGTGTCTGGACGAGGCGGTACCCGGGCCGGCGCCCCGGGCAAACCGGGCGCCCAGGTCACACCAGCCTGTCCGTCAGACGGGCTGCAGGTCCGCCAGCACGGAGGTGAGCGTCGCGGTGCTCTGGTGAGTGAGCCCGAGCGTCGAGACGTGGCTCCAGCGCAGCAGGCCCTCGCTGTCGACCACGAACACCGACCGCTTGGTGACCAGGCCGCGGTCCACGGCGTACGCCTTGTGGGCCTCGCGGTCGACGTCGGCGAGCAGCGGCATCTTCAGACCGCGCTTACCCGCGAAGCGCTTCTTGCTCTCGACGTCCTGCACCGAGATGCCCCACAGGACCGCGCCGGTGGAGGTCAGCAGGTCCCAGTCGTCGGAGTAGGAGCACAGCTGCTTGGTGCACCCCGGCGTCGAGTCGCCCGGGTAGAAGGCGAGGACCACCGGGTGGCCGCGCTGCTCCGACAGGACGAAGCGGCGGACCTCGCCGTCGTACCAGCCGTCGAGGGCGATGTCAGGGGCGGGGGAGCCAAGGGCAGGGGCCATGATCTCGAGTCTGCCTCACGCGTTAGCCTGACCGCTCACCCGACAGCCAGCCGGACCGGAGACCCCACCTCGTGAACAAGCCCGCCAAGACCGCAGACCGCATGGACACGATCGTCAGCCTCTGCAAGCGACGCGGCCTGGTCTTCCCGAGCAGCGACATCTACGGCGGGCTGCGGGCGTCCTGGGACTACGGCCCGCTCGGCGTCGAGCTGAAGAACAACGTGAAGCGGCAGTGGTGGAAGGCCGTCGTGCAGGGGCGCGACGACGTCGTCGGCCTGGACTCCTGCGTCATCCTCGCCCGCGAGGTCTGGGAGACCAGCGGTCACGTCACCGCCTTCGTCGACCCGCTCGTCGAGTGCACCTCGTGCCACAAGCGCTACCGGCAGGACCACCTCGAGGAGGGCGCCGGCAAGCCCCTCGCTGAGCTCGCCTGCCCGCACTGCGGCAACCGCGGCACGTGGACCGAGCCGAAGATGTTCAACGGCCTGCTGAAGACCTCGCTCGGACCGGTGGAGGACGAGAGCGGCCTGGCCTACCTGCGCCCCGAGACCGCGCAGGGCATCTTCATCAACTACCTCAACGTGCAGCAGAGCGCGCGCAAGAAGCCGCCGTTCGGCATCGGCCAGATCGGCAAGAGCTTCCGCAACGAGATCACCCCCGGCAACTTCATCTTCCGGACCCGCGAGTTCGAGCAGATGGAGATGGAGTTCTTCGTCCCGCCGGGCGAGGACGAGACCTGGCACGAGTACTGGCTCGAGCAGCGGATGAGCTGGTACACCGACCTCGGCATCTCGCCGGAGCGGCTGCGCTTCTTCGAGCACCCCGCGGAGAAGCTGTCGCACTACTCCAAGCGCACCGTCGACATCGAGTACAAGTTCGACTTCACGGGCACCGAGTGGGGCGAGCTCGAGGGCATCGCCAACCGCACCGACTACGACCTCACCGTGCACTCCAAGGCCAGTGGTGCCGACTTGTCCTACTTCGACCAGGAGACCGGCGAGCGCTACACGCCCTTCGTCATCGAGCCGGCCGCGGGTGTCGACCGCTGCACCCTGACCTTCCTGCTGGACGCCTACGCCGAGGACGAGGCCCCCAACGCCAAGGGCGGCGTCGACAAGCGCGTCGTGCTGCGGCTGGACCGCCGGCTCGCGCCGGTCAAGGCCGCGGTGCTCCCGCTCTCGCGCAACGCCGACCTGTCGCCGGTGGCCCGCGACCTCGCCGCGACCCTGCGGCGGTCGTGGAACGTCGACTTCGACGACGCCGGCGCGATCGGCCGCCGCTACCGCCGGCAGGACGAGATCGGGACGCCGTTCTGCATCACGGTCGACTTCGACACCCTCGAGGACCAGGCCGTCACCGTGCGCGAGCGCGACTCGATGGCTCAGGAACGGGTATCACTGGACCAGCTGCCGCGCTACCTGCACGACCAGTTCGGCCCGCTGTAGGCGCTTTTCGCCCGAGAAGGCACCTGCTCGTCATCTGACACCCGTCCGGGTGTCTGCAGCCGGACGCCTGGGCTGCCGAAGGTGATGACATGCCACCGGTCGAGCCGCTCGGACTCCTGCAGTCGCTCCTCGGGTGCACCGCCCTGGTGACCTGCTCCGCGCTGGCGCTGTCGGCCTCGCGGGTGCGCTCGATGGCGCCGCGGGTCGCGGTCGCCGGCGCTCTCGCCTCGGCCGCCGCCAACGTCGTCACGCCCGCCGGCCTCGGGGGTTCGGTGCTGGCTGCCCGCCTCCACGCCCGGACCGGCCTGTCCGGTGAGGAGGCGCTCGCCGCCGTCGGGCTGCGGGCGCTCGCGAGCGGGGTCGCCGCCACCCTCGTCGGCGCTGTCGCCGCGCTCTCGCTCGGCGACAGCCCGGCGCTGCCCGGCTCGCAGGTCACCCTGCTCGTCGGGCTCGTGCTCGCGGTCCTCGCGACGCTGGCGCTGCGCTGCCCGCACCGCCGCGGTCGGATGGAGACGGCCGTACGCCGGACCGGTGCGGCCGCCCTCGCCGTCCTGCGCGCCCCTCGCCGCGCCGCCCTCCTGCTCGCCGCCGCCGTCGGCGTGACCGGCGCCCAGCTGGTCGTGCTCGACGGCGCGGTCGACGCGGTAGGTGGGGCGCTCTCGACGGGTTCGCTGCTGATCGCCCTCGTCGGCTCGGCCGCGGCCCGCGCTGCCGTGCCGTCGCCGGGCGGCATCGGCCCGGTCGAGGCCGCCCTGGTCGCCGGCCTCACCGCGCTCGGCCTGCCCGCGGGAGCCGCGCTCCTCGCGGTCGGCCTGCACCGCGTCATCGCCCTCGGCCTGCCGGTGCTGGCCGGCGTCCTGTCCCTAGCGCACCTGCGCCGCCGCCACCTGCTGTGACGCGCAGTGGCATAAGCCTTCCCTGGTGATCGTCTCGCGGCCCCGAGGGATAGCCTCCGGGGGCCATGCAGCGGGGGTCCAGGGAGGCGCACGTGCCCAAGTACGTCTACGACTTCGCCGAGGGCGGCCGGGACATGAAGGACCTCCTCGGCGGCAAGGGCGCGAACCTGTGCGAGATGACCACCCTCGGGCTGCCCGTTCCGCCCGGGTTCGTCATCACCACCGAGGCCTGCACCGCCTACCTCGAGACCGGTGACGTGCCCGCGGAGCTCGCCGCGGAGGTGAGCGAGCACCTCGCGACCCTCGAGGCCGAGCGCGGCAAGCGGCTCGGTGACCCCGAGGACCCGCTGCTCGTCAGCGTCCGCTCCGGCGCGAAGTTCTCGATGCCCGGGATGATGGACACCGTCCTCAACATCGGCCTCAACGACGCGAGCGTCGTCGGGCTCGCCGCCCAAGGCGACGCGCGCTTCGCCTGGGACAGCTACCGCCGGCTCGTCCAGATGTTCGGCAAGACGGTGCTCGGCGTTGACGGGGAGCTCTTCGAGCACGCCCTCGAGCAGGCCAAGCGCGCGAAGGGCACGACCCAGGACCTCGACCTCGACGCAACCGACCTGCAGGAGCTCGTCGCGACCTTCAAGACGATCGTGCGCGACGCCACCGGCGCGGACTTCCCGCAGGACCCGCGGGTGCAGATGGACCTCGCCACCCGGGCGGTCTTCGACAGCTGGAACGGCGAGCGCGCCCGGCTCTACCGCCGCCAGGAGCGCATCCCCGCCGACCTCGGCACCGCCGTCAACGTCTGCACGATGGTCTTCGGCAACCTCGGCATGGACTCCGGCACGGGTGTCGCCTTCACGCGCGACCCCGGCAGCGGCGCGCAGGGCGTCTACGGCGACTACCTGCAGAACGCCCAGGGCGAGGACGTCGTCGCCGGCATCCGCAACACCGTCCCGCTGCAGGACCTCGAGGCCCTCGACAAGGCCTCCTACGACCGGCTCATGGGCATCATGGCCACCCTCGAGAAGCACTACCGCGACCTGTGCGACATCGAGTTCACCGTCGAGCGCGGGCAGCTGTGGATGCTGCAGACCCGGGTCGGCAAGCGCACCGCCGCGGCGGCCTTCCGGATCGCGACGCAGCTCGTCGACGAGGGCGTGATCAGCGAGGACGAGGCGCTCGACCGGGTCACCGGCGCGCAGCTGGCGATGCTGATGTTCCCGGCCTTCGGCGACCACGACGCGCGACCGGTCGCGAAGGGCATGGGCGCGAGCCCGGGGGCGGCCGTCGGCAAGGTCGTCTTCTCCAGCACCGACGCCGTGGCGTGGGCCGCGCGTGGCGAGGACGTCGTGCTCGTGCGACGCGAGACCAACCCCGACGACCTCGCCGGGATGATCGCCGCCCAGGGCATCCTCACCAGCCGGGGCGGCAAGACCAGCCACGCCGCCGTCGTCGCCCGCGGCATGGGCAAGACCTGCGTCTGCGGCGCGGAGGAGCTCGAGGTCGACACCGTCCACCGCACGATCACGCTGAAGGACGGCAGCGTGGTCAAGGAGGGCGACGTCCTCTCGATCGACGGTACGACGGGAGCGGTCTTCCTCGGTGAGGTCCCCGTCAGCCAGAGCCCGGTGGTTCGCTACTTCGAGACCGGCGAGACCGGTGACGACGAGCTCGTCGTGGCCGTCGACCGGCTGGCCCGTCACGCCGACGCGACCCGCCGGCTGCGGGTCCGCGCCAACGCCGACACCCCCGAGGACGCCGAGCGGGCCCGGCGCTTCGGTGCGCAGGGGATCGGGCTGTGCCGCACCGAGCACATGTTCCTCGGCGAGCGCCGCCAGCTCGTCGAGGACCTCGTCCTCGCCGACACCGACGACGAGCGCACCGCCGCGCTGGCCGCCCTGCTGCCTCTCCAGCGCAGCGACTTCGAGGGCATCCTGCGCGCCATGGACGGCCTGCCCGTCACGGTGCGCCTGCTCGACCCGCCGCTGCACGAGTTCCTGCCAGACCTCACCACGCTGTCGGTCGAGGCCGCCGTCGCGGAGGCCACCGGGCAGCCCGCTGACCCCAAGCGCCAGAAGCTGCTCGAGGAGGTCCGTCGGCTGCACGAGATGAACCCGATGCTGGGCCTGCGGGGGGTCCGGCTCGGCCTGGTCATCCCGGGGCTGTTCGGGATGCAGGTGCGCGCGCTCGCGGAGGCGGCGAAGACGCTGCGGGCCGAGGGCCTCGACCCGCGGCCGGAGGTGATGGTGCCGCTCGTCGGCGCCGTCCAGGAGCTCGAGCACGTCCGTGAGGAGGCCGAGCGGATCCTGCGCGAGGTGGGTGTCGAGGCACCGATCGGCACGATGATCGAGGTGCCGCGCGCGGCGCTCACCGCTGGTCAGGTGGCCGAGGCGGCGGAGTTCTTCTCCTTCGGCACCAACGACCTCACCCAGATGGGGTGGGGCTTCTCGCGCGACGACGTGGAAGCCGCGTTCTTCAGCCGCTACCTCGACCTCGGCGTCTTCGGCGTGAGCCCGTTCGAGTCGCTCGACAGGGAGGGCGTCGGTCGGCTGGTCCGCATCGCCGTCGAGGAGGGCCGCGCGGCCCGGCCCGACCTGCACCTCGGCGTCTGCGGCGAGCACGGCGGCGACCCCGAC
This sequence comes from Mycobacteriales bacterium, assembly GCA_030697205.1. Classification (NCBI taxonomy): domain Bacteria; kingdom Bacillati; phylum Actinomycetota; class Actinomycetes; order Mycobacteriales; species Mycobacteriales bacterium. The sequence goes on along the minus strand of JAUYQP010000028.1, from coordinate 80,867 downwards.
AGCATCCACTTCTTCCACGAGGTCGGACTCGACTACGTCAGCTGCTCGCCCTTCCGGGTCCCCGTGGCCCGGCTGGAGGCCGGGCGCGCGGCGCTCGCCACGCAGAGCAGCGACACCCGCTAGTGCTGCTGCTGTTCAGCAAGACCTTCCGCCGGCTCGTCGGCCTCGTCCTGCTCACCGTCGTCGTGGTGCTCGGAGGGACCGCCGCCCGGGTGTGGTGGGTCGCGCGGCAGGACTCCCGCCCGGTGAGCGACGCGATCGTCGTGCTCGGCGCGTCGCAGTTCGACGGCCGCCCGAGCGCGGTCTTCCAGGCGCGGCTCGACCACGCCAAGGACCTCTACGACGCAGGCGTCGCGCCCGTCGTCGTGACCGTCGGGGGCGGGGCGCCCGGCGACCGCTTCACCGAGGGGGCGGCGGGAGCGTCGTACCTCTCGGGCAAGGGCGTCACGACGGTCGCGGTGGGCGAGGGGCGCGACACGCTGCAGAGCCTGCAGGCCCTCGACCGCCTCTACGCCGACCGCGGGTGGCGCACCGCCGTGCTCGTCACCGACCCGTGGCACTCGCTGCGCGCCCGCCGGATGGCGACCGACCTCGACATCGACGCCGTGACGTCACCGACCCGCAGCGGCCCGGCCGTGCGGACCCGCGGCACCGAGCTGCGCTACATCGTCCGCGAGACCGCGGCCTACCTCTACTACCGGGTGTTCCACCGCAGCAGCGACGCCGGCCCCGACGCGGTCTGACCCCCGCCCGGCTGATCGACGCGGCAAATGCGGTGGACAGCGGCCCTAGCGTGGGCAGCAGCCGAGTGAGAGGGGGTGTGCACGAGATGACTGCATCTGCCGTGTCCTCGTCCACCCTCTCCCCGGGCGCCGCCTGACCGATCGGGCCGCGCCTCCTCCGGAAGGCCACCGCCGTGCTCAGCGACACGAGCGACACCAGCACCAGCACGAGTACGACGACCCGGGCCCGCGTCGCGCGGGTCGACCGCAGCGCCTACGACGTCCTCGTCCCGGGAGACCCCGCGATCCGGCGTGTCCCGGCGCTGGCCAGCACCGGCGTCACCGTCGGGGACTGGCTCGTCCTCGACGCCGACGACCACCCCATCGGCCTCGAGCCGCGCACCAGCCTGATCAGCCGCGGCACCGCCAGCGGCACCAGCCACAGCCAGCTGCTCGCCGCCAACGTCGACGTCGTGCTGCTGTGCGCCGGGCTCACCTCACCGCCACCGCTGCGCCGGCTCGAGCGGCTGCTCGCGCTGGCCTGGGAGAGCGGCGCGACCCCGGTCGTCGTGCTCACCAAGGCCGACGCCTGCGCCGACCCCGACGCCGCGGTCCGGGCCGTCGAGCCCTACGCCCCCGGGCTCGGGGTGCTCGCCGTCAGCGCCGCCACCGGCGACCTCGGTGCGCTGCGGCGCCTCGACACCGCCGGGACCACGATGGTCCTGCTCGGTGCCTCGGGCGCCGGCAAGTCCACCCTCGTCAACGCCCTCGCCGGCGCGGAGGTCATGGCCACCCAGGAGATCCGCGAGGTCGACGGCAAGGGCCGGCACACCACCACGCACCGCGAGCTCGTCGTGCTCCCCAGCGGGGCCGTCGTCATCGACACGCCGGGACTGCGCGGGGTCGCCCTGCACGGCGACGCCGAGCAGGGTCTGGCGCGCGCCTTCTCCGACGTCGAGGACCTCGCGAGCGGCTGCCGCTTCGCCGACTGCAGCCACGTGAGCGAGCCGGGCTGCGCGGTCACGGCGAGCATCGACACCGGCGACCTGCCCGCCGACCGGCTCGAGTCCTGGCGCCGGCTGCAGCGCGAGCTGGCCTACCAGGCGCGCCGCACCGACACCCGACTGCAGGCCGCGGAGAAGGCGAAGTGGCGGGCCATCTGCCGGGAGCAGCGCCAGCGCGGCGGTCGCCCCTAGGGTTGGCCGGGTGTACGACGACAGCGCGCTCGCCCGCTGGGTCGACGAGCCCGACTCGCGCCCCGGCCGCACCGCGTTCCAGCGCGACCGCGCACGCGTCCTGCACAGCGGGGCGCTGCGCCGCCTCGCCGGCAAGACCCAGGTCGTCGAGCCGGCGGGCGCGCAGGCGATGGTGCCGCGCACCAGGCTCACCCACTCGCTGGAGTGCGCGCAGGTCGGTCGCGAGCTCGGCGCGGCCCTCGGCTGCGACCCCGACCTCGTCGACGCGGCCTGCCTCGCCCACGACCTCGGCCACCCGCCCTTCGGCCACAACGGCGAGACCGCGCTCGACGAGGCCGCCCGGCCCGCCGGCGGCTTCGAGGGCAACGCCCAGTCGCTGCGGCTGCTGACCCGCCTCGAGGTCAAGGTCGAGGGCGCCGGCCTCAACCTCACCCGCGCGACGCTCGACGCGGCGACGAAGTACCCCTGGCCCAGGCAGGAGGGCCGACGCAAGTTCGGGGTGTACGACGACGACCGCGCGGTCTTCGACTGGGTGCGCGCCGGCCGCACCGACACCCGCCGCCCGATCGAGTCGCACGTCATGGACTGGGCCGACGACGTCGCCTACTCCGTGCACGACCTCGAGGACGGCGTCGTCGCCGGTCACGTCGACCTCGCGCAGCTGTGCGCGGGGGAGTGGCGCGAGGTCGCGGTCCTCGCCGCCGAGGTCTTCTCCGACGAGAGCGCCGCCGACCTCGAGGAGGTCTTCGGGCGGCTCGTCGCCGAGCCCTGGTGGCCGCGCTCCCACGACGGGACCGCCCGCGACCAGGCCGTGATGAAGAACGCCACCAGCACGCTGATCGGCCGCTTCTGCAGCGCGGCCGAGATGGCGACCCGCGAGGTCCACGGCGACGGCCCGCTGTCGCGCTACGCCGCCGAGCTCGTCGTGCCGCGCGAGGAGCGGATGCAGTGCGCGCTGCTCAAGGCGGTGGCGGCGCGCTACGTCATGGGCCGCCCGGGTGCGGTCGCCCTGCAGGCCCGTGAGCGCGAGGTCGTCTCCGAGCTGGTCGCCCGGGTCGTCGAGACGGCGCCCGACGGCCTTGCCCCGGCGTACGCCGAGGAGTGGGCTGAGGCGGCCGACGACGCCGCCCGGCTGCGGGTGGTCGTCGACCAGGTCGCGGGCCTCACCGACGCCGCCGCGCTGCTCCTGCACAGCCAGCTCGGGACCCCCGCGGGGACCGGCTCAGCGCACTAGAGTGGGACGAGCCGGGTCCTTCCCCCCAGCACGCCCGACAGGTCTCCCCGCTCGCGGGGAGTGAGGAGGAGCTGTGGCCGGCCGCATCCGCGACGTCGACGTCGTCGCCGTGCGCGAGCGGGCCCGGCTCGAGGACGTCGTCGCCGAGAGCGGCGTCGCGCTGCGCCCCGCGGGCGGTGGCCGGCTCAAGGGCCTGTGCCCCTTTCACGACGAGAAGTCGCCGTCGTTCAACGTCAACCCCGCGCTCGGCTTCTACATGTGCTTCGGCTGCTCGGAGTCGGGCGACACGATCAAGTACGTCCAGAAGACCGAGCAGCTGTCCTTCCCCGAGGCCGTCGAGTGGCTGGCCCGCAAGTTCGGTGTCGAGCTGCACTACGAGGAGGGCTCGTCGGCGGCCGGCCGGCAGACCGGCCAGCGCACCCGGCTGGTCGCGGCGCACCGCGCGGCCGCGGAGTTCTTCGCCGAGCAGCTCGGCTCCGCCGAGGCCGTCATCGGGCGGCAGTTCCTCGCCGAGCGCGGCTTCGACCAGGCCGCGGCCGAGGCCTACGGCGTCGGCTACGCCCCGACCGGCTGGGACGTCCTGGTCGGTCACCTGCGTGGGCGCGGCTTCACCACCGAGGAGCTCGTCCTCGGTGGGCTCGCGTCGCAGGGGCAGCGCGGGCCGATCGACAAGTTCCGCGGCCGGCTGCTGTGGCCGATCCGCGACATCACCGGTGACGTCATCGGCTTCGGCGCGCGCAAGCTGCGCGAGGACGACAACGGCCCGAAGTACCTCAACACCTCCGAGACCCCGCTCTACAAGAAGTCCTCGGTGCTCTACGGCGTCGACCTCGCCAAGAAGGAGATCGCCAAGCGCCGGCAGGCCGTCGTCGTCGAGGGCTACACCGACGTCATGGCCGCCCACCTCGCGGGCGTGCCCACCGCGGTCGCGACCTGCGGCACCGCCTTCGGGGCCGACCACATCGGGGTCTTGCGTCGGCTGCTCATGGACTCCGGCGAGCTGCAGGGCGAGGTCATCTTCCTCTTCGACGGCGACGCGGCCGGGCAGAAGGCGGCGCTGAAGGCCTTCGGTGACGACCAGAAGTTCGTCACCCAGACCTTCATCGCGGTGAGCCCTGGTGGCATGGACCCGTGCGAGCTGCGGCTGGCCCGCGGTGACGAGGCCGTCCGCGACCTGGTGTCCTCGCGGGTGCCGCTCGTGGAGTTCGCCGTCAAGGCCGCGTTGGCCCGCTACGACCTCGAGTCCGCGGAGGGCCGGGTGCAGGCGCTCGGCGTCGCGGCGCCGCTGGTCGCGAAGGTCAAGGACCGCGCGCTGCGCCCGGAGTACGCCCGCCGCCTCGCCGGCTGGCTCGGCATGGAGGTCGAGCTCGTCGCCGGTCGGGTGTCGGAGCTCGCGGGTGACCCGCGGACCCCCGCGCAGCGGCGGCCGGCGGCGCAGACCGTCGACCAGACCACCGCGCGGCTGGAGCGCGAAGCCGCCAAGCTCGTCGTGCAGGCCCCGGTGCTGGTGTCCCCGGAGTTCGACGGCCTCGCCGACGAGGCCTTCACCGACGGTGGGCTGAGGGAGGTGCAGGCCGCGGTCGCGAAGGCCGGCGGAGCGGCGTCCGGCGTACCCGGTGAGGCGTGGGTCTCCCGGGTCCTCGAGGCCTGCTCCGACGACGCCGTCCGCCAGCTCGTGACCTCGCTCGCGGTCGAGGCGCTGATCTGCGACGGGGACCCCGACGAGCGCTACGCCACCGCGGTGCTGGGCCGGCTGCAGGAGCTGGCGGTCGTGCGGCGGATCACCGAGCTCAAGCCGGCGCTGCAGCGGATGAACCCCGTCGAGGAGCCGGAGCGCTACCACCGCGTGTGGGCCGAGCTCATCCAGCTGGAGTCGACCGCGCGGGCGCTGCGCGAGCGGGGGCTCGGCGCGCTGTGACCGTCCCCGGCACGGAGCCCGCCCTGCAGGAGCAGGACGACGCCGTGCCGGACGCCGTGCCGGATGCCGGGCCGCCCGTCCACGACGGACCCGCCACCGAGCACCCCGTGGTGGTCGAGCTGCTCGCCCGCGGTCGCGAGAGCGGGTCGCTGCTCGCCGATGAGGTCGCCGAGGCGCTGGCCGTCACCGAGCTGAGCCCGGAGGCGCTGGAGCCGGTGCTCGCCGCGATCTCCGACGCCGGCATCGAGGTCCTCGACCCCGGTGCCGTCGACGACGAGGAGGTCCGCGAGGAGCGGCTGCGCAAGGACGAGGAGGAGGCGCTGCGCACCTCCTCGACGAGCGACCCGGTCCGGATGTACCTCAAGGAGATCGGCAAGGTCGCGCTGCTCACCGCCGACATGGAGGTCGACCTCGCCAAGCGCATCGAGGCCGGGCTGTTCGCGTCGGAGAAGCTCGTCCTCGACACCGACCTGCCCGCCGCGCTGGTGCGTGACCTGCAGGCCGTCGAGCTCGACGGGGTCGCGGCCAAGCGGCAGCTCGTCGAGGCCAACCTGCGGCTGGTCGTGTCGATCGCCAAGCGCTACGTCGGTCGCGGCATGCTCTTCCTCGACCTGATCCAGGAGGGCAACCTCGGCCTGATCCGCGCTGTTGAGAAGTTCGACTACACCAAGGGCTTCAAGTTCTCGACCTACGCGACCTGGTGGATCCGCCAGGCGATCACCCGCGCGATCGCCGACCAGGCCCGCACGATCCGCATCCCGGTCCACATGGTCGAGACCATCAACAAGCTGCTCCGCACCCAGCGCAGCATGCTGCAGCAGCTCGGGCGCGACCCGACTCCCGAGGAGCTGGCCGCCGAGCTCGACCTCACGCCCGACAAGGTCGTCGAGATCCAGAAGCTCGCGCAGGAGCCGGTGTCGCTCGACACGCCCATCGGCATGGAGGACGACAGCCACCTCGGTGACTTCATCGAGGACAGCGACGCCGTCATCCCCGTCGACGCGGCGTCGTTCCTGCTGCTGCAGGAGCAGCTCGCGACGGTGCTGCACACCCTCACCGAGCGGGAGCAGAAGGTCATCGGGCTGCGGTTCGGCCTCGACGACGGCACGCCGCGCACCCTCGAGGAGGTGGGGCGCGAGTTCGGCGTCACCCGCGAGCGGATCCGCCAGATCGAGTCCAAGACGCTGTCGAAGCTCCGCCACCCCTCACGGTCGCAGAAGCTCCGCGACTACCTCGAGTAGCCCGCGAGCCGCCCAGGGCGGGGCTAGAGACCCGGGACGAGCTGGCTGACGGGGATGCCGCAGGTCTCGGCGGCCGCGCGGGCGGAGTCGCGGGCGTCCTCGACGGCCCGCTGGACCGCCGCGGCGTCCTTGCTCGCGGCCGCGGCCCGCAGCGCCTCGAGCTTGCTCGACAAGTCGGAGGCGGCGTCCTTGACCTCCTGGGAGTCCAGCGACTCGACGCGGTCCTGCAGCTTCTTGGCGGTGGCCTCCGCCTCGGCCTGGGTCGGCACCCGGTTGAGCCCCGAGGAGGCGAGGTCGGTGGCGAGCGTTGCGCAGTCCTTGACCTTGGTGGCCGTGTCGATGGCGTCGGAGCAGCCGGTGAGCACGAGGCCGGCGGTGAGGGCGAGGACGATCGGCAGCGGGCGCATGCGCTCAGCGTAGAGAGCCCAGCGGCGCGACTGGCGACACGCGGCACGCCTAGGCTCGGCAGCGTGCTCAGACGTCGACGTGCCCCCGACAGCGTCCGCGCCGCCGTGCCCCCGGGCGACCGGCTCGCCAGCTGGGCGCTCACCCCGGAGGGCTTCCCGGTCGTGGCCACCACACAGGGCCTCGTGCTCCCGGGACGGGACCGCATCTCCTGGCACGCGGTCGAGAAGGCCTCGTGGGACCGGCCCCGGCTGACGGTCCTCGTCCTCGCCGACGGCCCGGCTGTGCAGAGCGGCGCCGGTCCGTCGTACGCCGTGGTTCTGGACGATCCCCGCGACCTGCCCGAGGTGGTGCGCACCCGCGTCACGGGCAGCGTGGCGTGGTCGAGCCACGCCACGCTCCAGCCGTCGGGAGGAGTGCGGGTGGTCGGCCGGCGCAACCCCGACCGCGAGGTGTTCGACTGGCAGCTCGTCTTCGATGTGGGCACCGACCCGACCGACCCGGGCATCCGGGCGCAGGCCCAGGACGTCCTCGAGGCTGCCCGCCGCACCATCGGGTAGTGCTCGCGTTCGTGCCCGAAGGCGTGTGTGTGCCGTTGCGGCGAAGGTCCGGCTGGAGTACGCCTCGGTCGCCGTGGACCACGACGTCGGATCCACGGACGAGAACCGCTTGGAGGTGTGGGTCGACGATGCTGCGGGTCTTCCGCCGCCGCGGCCTCGTCACGCGCTACAGCTGACGGCGCCGCACCCCGACGACCGCGACCGACCCGGCAGTGCCGAGCGCCATCCCGCCGGCGAGCAGCGCGAGCCCGAGCGGGACCTCCTGCGGGCCCACGACGAGCGGGGCGACAGCGACCGGCGCGGGTGTCGTGGTGGCAGGCGACGACGGGGGTACGACGGGAGCCGCCGTGGTGGGCCGGCTCGTCATCGGCGGCGCGACCGCGGGGGTTGTGGCAGGCGCTGGAGCCGCGGGGGCCTTCGTGACCGGCGGGCGGGCCGGGCGGCCGTTGCCGCGCACCACCGGGGCGGGGGACTGCGACGACGCGGACGGCTTCGGGGAGGGGGAGGCGCTGGTCTGCTTGGCGCCGAGAGCGGCGGTCGCATCGACGAGGCCGGAGCCGGCGTCGGCGAGGGCCCGCGCGGTCGAGGTCATCCGCGCGACGACCTGCTGGCGGGTGCGCGAGGGCTGCTGGGCGAACAGCAGTGCCGCGATGCCGGCGACGTGCGGCGCGGCCATCGAGGTGCCGGCCGCGACGGAGTAGCGGTTGCCGGGGTAGAGCGAGGTGACGCACTCGGCCTGGGTGCAGGCGTCCTGGTCGGCCGGGTCGCCGCCGGGTGCGGCGAGGTCGACCCCCGCGCCGCGCTGGGAGTAGGACGCGAGCCCGCCGGAGCGGCCGGTGGCTGCGACGATGAGGGCCGTGTCGCCGTAGGAGTCGGTCACCGGCGCCCCGCTGTTGCCGGCACTGAAGACGACGACTGCTCCGCTGTCCGCGGCCTCGCCGACCGCGGTCGGGATCGCCGAGGAGCTCGACAGGCCAGGCACGTCCGGGCCGAGCGAGAGGTTGAGGACCTGCGCGCCCTGCGACACGGCGTAGCGGATGCCGGCGGCCACGTCGGCGGGTCGACCGACGCAGTCACCGGAGGCCTCGTCGTAGGAGAGGACCCGCACGGGAAGGACTCGCGCGTCGGGGGCGACGCCGTAGGACGACGACGCGACCGTGCCCGCGACGTGGGTGCCGTGGTCGCACGCGTCGCTGCCCTGCCCGGCGCGACAGCTGCCCCCCGTGCAGTCGGCGCCCTGCAGGACCCGGCCCTCGAAGTCGGGGTGGCTGCCATCGACCCAGCTGTCGAGCACCGCGACGGTGACGCCGGCGCCGGAGCGGCCCGCGGACTGGGCGGGGGGGACGGTGGCCTGGTCGGCGTGCCAGGTGCGCTGTTGCGGGGTCCCGGCCGCGGCCGTGGGCAGCACGGCACACGCCACCAGGACGGTGGCGACGGCGAGGGGGGCGCGGTGCACCCCACGACCGTACGTCGAAAGGCCGGCTCAGGCGATGGCGGACAGCGCGGGCGCGTCGGCAGGGTCACGCAGCAGGGCGAGCACGGCGGCCTCGACCTCGCCCTGCACGGCCAGCTCCCCGTGGCCGGTGCCGTCCCCGAGCCGGTCGAGGTCGGAGGCGATCGTGCGCCCGGCCTCGAAGTGGTCGAACAGCCGCGGGTCGATGTAGGACGCGCGACAGACCGCGGGGGTGTTGCCGAGGTAGTCGGCGACCTCGCGCACCACGCGGGCGGCGGCCTTCTTGCGCGCGGTGGGGGAGTGGGCGCTCTCCGCCGACACCGCTAGTCCCACGGCCGCGAGCACGGTCGCCGACCAGGTGCGGAAGTCCTTCGCGGTCCCGTCGCCTCCCGTGACGTCGCGCAGGTAGGCGTTGACGTCGCCGCTCTTCACATCGACCCAGCAGCCGCCGGGGCCCTTCCAAGCGAGCAGCTCGGGCCCACCGCCACGGCGCCGCTTCAGGGCGGTGACGACCGCGACGACGTCGGGCTCGGCGATCGTGGTCTGCCAGTCCTTGCCGCTCTTGCCCGTGAAGCAGAAGGTCGCCTCTCCGCGGGCGACCGTGACGTGGTCTTTGCGCAGGGTGGCGAGGCCGTAGGAGTCGTTCTCCTCGGCGTACCTCTCCCCGCCCACGCGGAAGAAGCCGAGGTCGATGAGGCGCACCGCACAGGCCAGGACGCGCTCGCGGGGGATGCCCTCGAGTGCGAGGTCGGCGCCGATGCGGCGGCGGGCCTCGGGTAGGCAGGCGGCGAAGGACAGGATGCGGTCGTGCTTGGCGAGGTCGCGCTGGACCCGCCAGGCGTCGTGGTAGCGGTACTGCCGCCGACCCCGCGCGTCGACGCCGGTGGCCTGGACGTGTCCGGTGCTGACCGGGCAGATCCAGACGTCGGCCCACGCGGGCGGAAGGACGAGCGCGGCGATGCGGGCGAGGGTGGCGTCGTCGCTGACCCGCTCACCCGCGGTGTCGAGGTAGACGAAGCCCTTTCCGCGCCGACGGCGCGTCAGCCCAGGGCCCGAGCAGCTGACCCGGCGCAGGCGGACCACTCAGGCCTCGCGGGCGGGTGGCATGAGGGCGTCCTCTCGACAGGGGATGGGCCGGGCCGCCCTGCTCGTGCGTCAGGGCGGCCCGGGTCGTGCCGTGATCAGCTCTAGACGGTGGGGGTGCCGGCCTCGATGGTCGCCTTGAACGACTCGAGCGCCCGCTCGACCTTGTCCTGAGGGTCGGCGAAGACCTTCGCGACCGCGTCGCCGACGAGCCCGGCCGGCGGGTCGTAGGCCAGAGAGACCTCGATGCCGGTGGTCGCGCCCTTGTCGTCGAAGCGGACGGCGCCGGAGTTCTTCACCTCCATACCGGAGCTGTCGACCGACGCCCAGGCGATCTTCTGGCCGGGGACGTCCTCGACGATCGTGGCGTCCCACTCGACGGTCGTGCCGAGCGGTCCGCTGACCTTCCAGTGCGTCATCTCGGTGCTGCCGGACTGCGGCGTCACCGACTCGACGTCCGGCATGATCGACGGGAGGTTGGTGAGGCCACGCCACCAGGCGTAGCACTGGTCGGCGGTGGCGTTGACTTCGAGGTAGTGCGCGACGGTGCCCACAGGGCATCTCCTTCAGGTTGTTCCGGGATCAGGCGGGACAGGTGGGGGGCTAGCGGGAGCCGGTGCGGCCGGTCGTGCCGGTGCTGCCGGTCGTGCCAGTGCTGCCGGTCGTGCCGGTCTTCACGGCGCTGCCGGCCTGCGGCGTCGGGCCGGGGGCGCCGACCGTGCCGTTGGTGTCGGGGGTGCTGCTGGTGAGGTCGACGAGGCTGTCGACGCCGGCCCTGGCCTTGTCGGCGGCGTTGCCGGCCACGGTCGCGGCGGCGCTCGACAGCGTCGAGGTGGCCTCCTGCACGGCGGGCATGCCGGCGAGCTCGCGGGCCTTGTCCATGATCTGGGTGTAGCGCTGCTCACCGGCCTTCGCGCCGAGGACGTAGCCGGTGCCGAGGCCGACGAAGAAGCTGAGCTTGCGGATCACGGGGGCCTCCAGGGCGTGTGCGGGTCGTGCTCTTCGGTGAAGGGCTCCTACCCCGCTGGCCTCGTTCCTCACCTTCGGGCATGCTGCGCGTCACCCGGGCCGCCAGCGCCCGGGTGGGGCGGGGGCTCGAGGCACGTGGTGACGCTGCGACGCACGGCGCTGGCCGGTGCCCTCGTGGTCGTCGCGGCTGCGGCTCCGCTCGGGGCGTCCGACCCGCGCGTCGAGGTCGTCCTCGCCGGGTCGCCCCTCGCCGGCACCCTCGCGCTGCCGTCCGGGTCGGGCCTGCGGCCCCCCGCACCCGACGTCGCGCCGGTGCCGTCCCAGCCCGCAGACCTGCCACGGCGTACGACGCCAGGCACGCGGGCCACCCGGTCGGGCACCGCGCGCCCCAGCGAGGCGGTCCGTCGAGGACAGGCGGCGCTCGCTTCCCTGGACTGGCCGTGGCAGGAGCTCTACTTCGACGTGGAGTTCGCGCCCTACCGCGGGCGCTTCCTGGGGCTGACCGACGCGGGGACGCGCACCATCACCGTCTTCGTGCGGCGGGAGCAGCCCGAGGGCGACCTGCGCACGACCATCGCGCACGAGCTCGGCCACGCGCTTGACGCCGTGACGGGGACGCCGGAGATGCGGGCGGCCTACCTGCGGCTGCGGGGGATCGACCCGGCGACGCCGTGGTACCCCTGCGACCGGTGCGACGACCTGCGCTCACCGGCGGGCGACTTCGCGGAGACCTTCGCCCGCTGGCTCGTCGGGCCGGCGTACGCCCGTCGCACCCTGGCCCCGCCACCCGACACCGAGCAGCTCGAGGCGCTGGACTACTTCTTCAGGCCGTTGTCGGAGCGCCAGGCGTAGTCCTTCAGGGCGGTGAGCTGCGCCGCTCCCGCGTGCTCGATCGTCCAGAGCCCCGCGCCGATCGCGCCGCCGCGCCGGCTGGCGTCGAGGAAGCGCAGGGTCTCCGCGCGGCTCGGCGTGCCGCGGCGCCCGCCCTCGGTGCCCATGTCGTAGGCCTGCCCGACGGGGTGGACCGGCAGCATCTTCCCGAGGAAGGCCAGGGACTCGCCGACCAGCTTCCCGGGCTCGTTGCACGACCAGTAGACCATCGGCGCGAAGACGTCGGCGTAGGCAGGGAAGGAGGTGTAGGGGAAGGACGCGATGCGCTTGGGCGTCGGCCGGGGGATCGTCGCGACGACCGGTCGGGTGCCGGCGTGCCTGCGGACGAGGCTGAGGTAGAGCTGCACCCGGCGCGGTGTCGCGAAGGTGCCCTCGGCGCTGGTCTCGACGTCGGGGGAGAAGGCGTCGATGCCTGCGGCGAGCGCCCTGCGGGCCCGCTCGGCGTCGGCGACGGGGTCGGACAGGAAGGGGAAGTCCCAGGCGACGACGGTCATCCCGAGGGCGTGCGCCTGCGGGACGAGCCGTGGCAGGAACTGGTCGCCGTAGTAGCCCTGCCGGCTGCCGCCGGTGCGGACCCAGACGCTCTGCGCACCCGAGCGCTTGGCCTTGGCGAGGGTCGCCTCGACGTCGAGCGGGGTCTTGCCGAAGGTCGTCACCCAGACGCCCTTGCCGCTGACAGCACGCAGGTCGGTGGCCTTCGGGCCGGGCGGCAGCGCCGCCGGCAGGTCGGCGTCGAGGACCTTCGGAACGGGCTTGGGCTTGGGCTTGGGCTTGCCGGGGGTGGTCGGACGGCGTACGGCGGGACAGCCGCTCAGTGGGGGCGCCGGCGGCAGCGGTCGCGGCTGCGCGGCCTGCGGCACGGCCTTCCTGCTCGGCGCCGGCGCGGCCGCCTTCTTCGTCGCGGCGGGTGTCGGAGTGGCCGTCGGGACGATGCTCGCGACCCCGGCGGGGACGGCGTCGACCCGCTGCGGCCCGTCGTGGACGGCCACGGCGACGCCGCCCGCGAGCGCGATCGCAGAGGCGGCCGCGACAAGAGCGCGGGTCAGGTCCAGCACGGGTCCAGTGTGCGTGATCCACGGCGAACCCGTGGGCTCCTGTGCGCTAGGCTTTCGTCTCGCTGCCGGGAGACCGGCGCGGTCCCCCATAGCTCAATTGGCAGAGCATGCGACTGTTAATCGCAGGGTTTCTGGTTCAAGTCCAGATGGGGGAGCTTCAGCTCCGGTGATGACGGCCGAGCGGCAGGACCGTCAGTCGACGGAGGCCGTGCAGACCGTCGACAGGTCGTCGTAGGTCACGCAGACCGAGCCATCGCCGCGGACGAAGACGTCGACCTTCTCGAGCGGGTCGGGCGGCGCTGCCGCAGCGCTCGTAGCGAGCAACGGCGCGACGGCGGTCGCACCGACGACGAGGGCAAGGCTGAGGCGACGCATCCGGGCTCCTTGGGGTGTGGCGGGCGGGACTCGACCCCGCGTGGTCGCGACAGAACTATCACAACTCCGCCGCCCAGCGTTGGCGGCGACGCTGCCTTCCAGGGGTGTTCTCGCGCCGCCCCGGCCACCCCTGTTGTGCGTCTTGACTTATCTAAGCCCGGATCCACCGTCTGGCTGGGTGATCGGGTGATTGGCGGCGCAGGCTCGGGTGTGAGGGCTTGGCTCGGGTGTGGGCGTGCGGGAGCTGCCGGTCTGCCGGCTTCTCCGAGGTCCTGATCGTTGGTGCGGGGTGGTTGTTCAGCAGCGCAGCGGGATCGCGTGGATCTTGTCGATCGCTGCCTCGATGGGTGGGGCCCAGGGCCAGGACTCGGGTAGTCGCAGGGTCAGGCGTCGGGCGCTGCGGACGAGACGGCCAGGGACGGTGAAGACTTTGCGCTTGAGGGTCGCGATGGTCGCGGTCTCCAGTTCGGCGCCAGCCAGGCGACCGACCGCGCGGCCGAGGTTGTGGGCCATCACGCTCAGCGCGAGCCAGACCGCGTTGGCGTTGAACTTCCCCGACGGCAGGTGCGCGAGGCCGGCGCTCTTGAGCTCAGCCATGCGCTGCTCGACCACGGCGTGCCGGCGGTGGTCGGCCTCCAGGTCCAGGAACTCACCGTCGCGGTTGGTCACGAACGCGTGGTAGTCCCAGGAGGTGAACAGCGCGAGCTGACTGCCAGGAGTGGGCCGGACCCTGCGCACGATCAACCGGACCGTCATGGCGTCTTTCCCGCTGAACGCGGTGTAGCTGGTCTCCGCGACATCAGCGCCGGACACTTCCGGTGTCGACAGCCAGTACGGGATCGGCTGCCACGCGGCTTCGTCGATCGCATCGATGGCAGCGCGGATCTTGCTGTCCTGACGGGCTGTCACGGAGAACCGAACCTTGAACTTCACCGCGGTCTGCAGCACGGCCTTGCTGAAGAACGCACTGTCGGCCCGGACCGTGAGCTGCCCCGTCGCTCCGGCCCCGCGGACCCGGCTGACGGTCTCGGTCAGGAAGCTCTTCGCGCCCCGGGCCGAGCCGGCAGCGCCACCCCGCAGCCGACTGAACAGCACCATCTGAGTCTGCGCGCAGGTCGCGAACAGCGGGTGGTAGCCGCGGACCTTGGTGTAGCCGAACTCCGCGCCCTGCTTCCCACGACCGAAGACCCCCACGATCGAGGAGTCCAGGTCCAACGTCAGCGGCGCACTGAGATCAGCCGGGCCAGCACCAGCCGCCCACAACCTCGCAAGGAGCTCACGGCTGATCGCGTCGTGCTGCCGCACGTTGGACCACTTGTGGGCCCGCAACCACGACCCGACCGTCGAGGGCGCCCGAGTGTCATCGAACAACGACCCCGCCGCACCCGCCCGCAGCACAGCGGTGTCGTCGATGCTGTCCCCGCCCGCGAGCATCGACCCGATCACCGTGAGCGACTTGCTCCCGCTGCTCGCCCCGTGCTCAGCCAACCGCAGCCGATCCTCAACCAGCCCCGCAAGATCAACACGCTGCGCGAGCATCGCTGCCGGGAGCAACCCCGCGTTCGGGACCACATTGGTGTCGGTGAAGTTCACCGACACCCGATTCAAGTCGTGAGATGCTCGCACCCGTCAGATGCCCTCTCTGCTCATGAAGATCCGGTCCGTCGCAAGACCAATCCTCCTGGCACAGAGGGCATTTGCACGTCTACGGCACGCCGCTACCGCCCGTCAGACGGTGGATCCGGGCTAAGTGCTCACGGATGTAAAGGTCGCGTGCGCGCGTTCGAGGTCCTGGGGGAGCCCGTCCGACGACGGCTGCTCGAGCTGCTCGTCGACGGTGAGAGGTCGGCCGGTGACCTCGGGGCGGTCGTCCAGGAGGAGTTCGGCATCAGTCAGCCGGCGGTGTCGCAGCATCTCAAGGTGCTGCGGGACAACGGGTTCGCGACCGTCCGGCCCGACGGCACCCGGCGGCTCTACTCCGTGCAGCCCGACTCGTTGCGCGAGGTGGACCGCTGGCTCGAGCCCTACCGCCGATTCTGGGAGCAGCGGCTCGATGCGCTGGCCACCGAGCTCGCCCGCGGCAAGAAGCCAACTACGAGGAGAGACCGATGACGGACGACACGCAGCTGGCCGAGCCGGCGCCCGAGCTCGTCCGGCGCCCTGTCGCCTCCGGGGCCGAGGCTCGCGTCGCGGTGATGCGACGCCACTACGACGCGCCGGTCGAGGACCTTTGGGACGCCTGCACCGACCCGGATCGGCTGGCCCGGTGGTACGTCCCGGTCACCGGCGACCTGCGGGTCGGCGGCAGCTTCGAGCAGGTCAACATGGGCAGCGGCGTCATCGTGCGGTGCGAGCCGCCGTCATTCCTGCTGGTCTCCCTCGGCGGGGGTGTCGACGAGATCGAGCTGCACCTCGCCGCGTCCGCGACCGGTGGGACGGACCTGCGGATCGAGCACGCGACGACGCTCGACTCCCACGAGATCATGGGCAAGACCTACGACGCGGTCTTCTGCATGGGTGGCGGCTACTACCCGCGGCTGCTCGCGCTCGACTGGCACCTGCGCGGGACGCTGCCTCCGTCGTACGACTCGTCGGCGTTCCACCTCGACGCGACGATGCGGCCGGCGATCGAGCGGGGCAGCGCGGCCATGGCAGCGCTGCTCGAGAGCACCGGCTGATCAGCCGGTCAGCTCGCCACTGCGCTCGAGCTCGGCCAGCAGCGCCTCGCGGTGCTCCGCGAGACGCTCGGAACGCGCGACCGCCTTGGACTGCAGCTCGGCGAGCCGGCGGGCGTAGGTGGCGCGCTGGGCGTCGTCTGAGGCGGTCGCCACCAGCTCGTCCAGCCGGGAGATGTCGGCCTCGGTGCGGCGGATCCGGTGCAGTGCGGTGCGGCACTGCTCGGTGCAGAAGCGACGCCGCGGGGGGGCGGGCTGGCCGCAGGACGGGCAAGGGGAGGGGGGCCGAGACGGGTGGGCACCCGGAGGTGCCCAGCGGTCAGGGTCAGCGGGGTCAGGCGCGGACATGCGTGCCACTCTGCGGGTCGGAGGGCCAGCGGTCCATAGCCCTCTGGCGTCATCTCGGTGATGGCCCGCTCCGGCCCTGCAAGGCAGTGCCCCCTCAACCACCACCCAGCCGACCAACCCCAGCCGCAGTTGGGCTGCGTCAACCAGTGGGGGCTGCGGCTTCTGGCCGCCCTGGCCACCGCCAACGACTGCGACGTGCACTTTCCTGCGCGGACGGGCTCCTGCGCAGTGAGTCGAGAAGCAGGGTCAGCTGAGCAGCCAGGTGGTCCAGTTGGGTGTCTGTGGGAACCAGGCGCCGACCGTTCGATGGCCACAGCAGATCGATGAGAGCGACGGATGGATCGCCATCAAGTGCGCCGGCGCCGCCCTGTCCGAACACTTCGCGCAGCAGCCCGTCCACCGGCTCCCCGAACACCGGAAGGCCCCAGGTGATGAGGTCGGTGTGCCAGTGATCGCCGGGGTTCTCTGACTCCACTGCGATGCCCAGGCGCTCAGGTGCTTCCCGCGGAGGACACGAGCGTTGCCCATGGCGGTGGGGTTCAGGAGCGCGAACCAGGTCCTCGGCCTGCGGGTCCTGGAGTGCCGCTCTCGACGTCAGGGGGACCCCATCGGCTGGTGGCACCGCGCCACGCACGACGTAGGTCCTGTCGTGTTGTGCAGTCGGAGAACCAGCCTTGATGGAGAGGATGCGGCAGCCTGCAGCCTCCCCGTCGTTGCAGATGAGGTGCGGGCTGGCGCGGTCGCCGATCAGCACGATGGTCCGGCGCGCCCACATGTTGTTGTCGCTCATGGTTGCCCAGCCGGTTCATGTTGACTGCCGGCGAGAAACAGCCTCAAGGTCAACGCCACAGCGAACGCGGCCTGCCGCAGCACGTACGCGCCGACTGTCATCGTGAGGTCCGCCCGATACCGGCCCACAAGAGGCCCAGTAGTCCAGCGAGCGCGTCGTGCTGGCGCAGCTCGGGCTTGCGCAGGAAGAAGGCCGAGCAGTGGGGTTCGTGAATCGCGTCCAGGACGTGATGCTGCACGCGTGACACCACCCCGCGGTCGATGAACACCGAGGCGTCGTGCTCTATCAGGACCGACTCGTGGGGCGCGGGGCCAGCGGCAAGGCTCAAGTGAAGGCTGTTCCAGTGGCGGTTGCGGCCGATGCGCAGCCCACCGTGTCTGGGCAGGTCAGCCGCGGTGACCAGCCCGACGATCAACGTGGCGGCCGGCTGAGTCACCGTCAGCACGAGAGCCTCCCCATTGACAGTGCGAGGCGCTTCGGACCGCGGCACCTTGGTCGAGCGGTCGGCACCGGTGCCCGCTCCGTCCGCCGCTGTACCCCCGTGCACCTGCGCTGGTGGCAGCCCCGGCCTGGTCTCGCGAGCGGGCTCGAGGCGAGGCTTCGACGATGGAGCGCTCGCCGCACCGCCTCCCGTCCACCAGCCGGGACGCGCTTGACGGCTACCTTCGCCGGCCTCGCTGGTTGGCGCAGCGCACAGTCGATCAAGAGGACGGCCCTTCCTTGGCAGGCGGCGACATCGCCTCACGGGGCCAGTTGGGCGCGCTGCCGGGTCGGCGCGTCGTCAGGTCGAGCACGACGTTGCCGGCAGCTCTACCTTTTTCCTGGTACATCGCGGTATCAGCGTCCAGAACGAGCTGGTTCGTCACGGCCTCCGTGGGGCCGGCGTAGGCCGCGCCGACGCTCGCGCTCAGTGGCAGTTCGAGGTCGCGCAGCCGGATCGGCTCTGTGAAGGCGTGCTTGATACGGGTGGTGAACAGCTCGACGTCGTGCGTGTAGGTCAGGTCCTCACAGAGGAACACGAACTCGTCGCCCGAGATCCGGGCCAGGGTGTCGCCTGGCCGAACCAGGGCAGCCAGCCTCGCAGCGACGGCTTGCAGCACCTCGTCGCCAACGGCATGCCCGTAGGTGTCGTTGATGCGTTTGAACTCGTCGAGGTCTGCGAAGACCACGGCCGTCGTGGTGCCCGTGCGCGAGGCGCGTGCGGCTGCGTGGTCAAGCCGCTCTTGGAGCAGCACGCGGTTGGCAAGGCCAGTCAAGGGGTCATGCAGGGCGCTGTCCCGGAACCGCTCCACGGCTTGGAGCGTCTGTTCACGGTTCTGGGCGTTCAGCAGGTAGGACGTCGTGACGTCCGCGAGCGTCTGCGCCACCGCCAGGTCCTCGGGGCCGAGAGTGCCCACGCTGCTGCAGTACAGGTCCAGAGCGCCCAAGCAGCCGCCGGCATGCTTGAGCGGGAAGGCGAAGACCGCAGTCATGCCCGCCTCGACGGCGGCCGGGCCGAACGTCGGAAACCCGTCGGCGTTGGCGAGGTCGGGCAACGTCACAACCTCGCCCGACTCGTAGGCGGAGAGGCACGGTCCTTGTCCCAGATCGTTCTGCAGCTGCTCGAAGCGCAGAGCAGCCGGGTTCGAGGCCGCCACGAGGTGCGGAATCCGGTCCGAGGAGATAAGCGTCACGCCTGCCGCGGAAATGGGCAGCAGCTCGACTACCCGTTCCACGAGGTGATCGAGGATGTCTTGCAGCGAGAAGTCCGTAAGCACCGTGCGCGCGAAGTCGCTGAGCACAGACACCAGGCTCGTAGCTCGATCGGTGTCCTTCCCGGCACCCACGGCCGCGGCTGCGGTGCGCTGCGTTCCGAGGGAACGGTTGTGCTCCACGGCAATGCCCCCAGTGATCGATTCACCGATGCATTTGCCCATTCTCTGGAGCAAAAAAGGGGTTTTGCGCCGATCAACTGGCGCTTCCCTTGTCGCAAGATTAGCCGCATTGACCGGAGGTCGCAAGAGAACCCGATTCTTCCTCTCGTGCCAGGCCGCACGGTGGGAAGCGCACGGACTGTGGCCGCGGGAGATCACGTTTTCCAGCGGCCCGAAGGGGTAGCGACCTGGCAGGCCCCGCCTCGGCTAGGACCTGCATGACGTCCGACGTCGCGTGCAGTACCCACCAGTCGACCCCTGAGGACATGCCATGCAGCCAGACCATCCGGCAGACGCTGCCAGGCCCCAGCGGGGCAGCCCGTCACGCCAGGACGCCGGCTCCTATAGCGGCCGGGACGCGCTTGCCCAGCAGTTCAGCGACCTTGCCCGCGCCCTCGAACAACAAACCGACCCGCAGATGCTGCTCGCCGACGTCGTGCGCGCCGCCGTTCAGCTCATCCCGGGCTGTGACGAAGGATCGATCAGCGTGGTGCTGGGACGCCGCAGCGTCACGTCAGAAGCAGCGTCCGGGGACCTACCGCGCATCGTCGATGCCTTGCAGGCCGAGACCGGTCAGGGCCCCTGCCTGGACGCGGCCTACAAGCACGTCACTGTCCGCGTCGAAGACATGGCGACCGAGACGCGCTGGCCGCTGTTCGCCACACGAGCCGTCGAGGCCGGTGCGGCCGGGATGCTCTCCATCCAGCTGTACGTCGAAGGCGACGACATCGGCGCCCTGAACCTCTACTCCCGCACGGCGGGAGCCTTCACCGACGAGTCCGAGCATGTCGGGCTCCTGTTCGCTGCGCACGCCGCCACCGCCTACATGGGTGCGCGGGACCGATCGGGGCTGATGAACGCTGTCACGACCCGCAACCTGATAGGCCAGGCCCAAGGCATCTTGATGGAACGCCATGGGCTGTCGGCCGACCAGGCATTCGCCCTGCTGTCAAAGGTGAGCCAGGACAACAACCTGAAGTTGCGGGACGTCGCCAACCAGCTGGTCAACTCGGGAACGCTCTACAGCCCTGCCTAGCCTTCCCGCGGACGCTTGCCGCCGGTAGGAGCCCGGCCGCTCGCCAGACCAGAGCGGGGCTGGCAGCCAGAGGTCGGGCACCGCGGCAACCCAGATGGCCGACCGACGTCGGCTGGCGTGCCAAGGGCAACCAGGCCAATGCTCGCGCAGGCCCCGCCGGGAGCGAGACGTCGAAGGTCGCGAGATCGGCCTGGGTCAGCTTCGACTCGCCGCGATCACTCTCCTCCGGGTGGGGGAGTGGCTTGCCGAGCTTCGTCGCACTGCACTGTCGCCAAGCCGTATCCGCAAGCGTGCATCACCACCCGGCACTACGCCCAACGGGCCGCTTGTGCCCTTTCCGAGCCGTCACTCGGGGCACATTCAGGGCGCGACGACACACGTCACACGATGTCGCGATGATCCGCAACTTGGAGCTGCCGTCTGACCTGCGACAATGCACCCCTAGGGGCGGTAGCTCAGCTGGTCAGAGCAGGGGACTCATAATCCCTCGGTCGTGGGTTCGAGCCCCACCCGCCCCACACACGCTCAGATACAGCAGAGTCTTGCGACACGCGTTCCGCACAGCGCTCCAACAGGAGGGGACTGTGCCACCATGTCGAGCATGACGCAAGCGACGAAGCCCAGCGTGTCGGCGGCGATGGACGACCTGGCGGTCCTGCTGCCCGACTGGCAGGTCCACCTCCGGGCGCGCAACGTCGCGCCCTCGACGATCGCGAGCTACCAGCGAGTCGGGGTGAACCTGCTCGACTACCTGAGGGCGCACGGCATGCCCACAGCGGCCTCAGCGATCAAGCGCGAGCACCTCGAGGCATTTCTTGCCGACCTCGTCGACCGGGTCGCGCCCGCCACCGTCGCCAAGCACTACCGCTCGATGCAGCAGTTGTTCCGGTGGCTCACCGACGACGGCGAGATCACCGAGACCCCGATGGCGAGGATGCGCCCGCCGCAGGTCCCCGAGCAGCCCGTCGACGTGTTCACCGACGACGACCTTCGGGCGCTGCTCAAGGCCGCCGCGGGCAACACCTTCGAGAACCGCCGCGACACCGCCCTGCTGCGCTTCCTCATCGACACCGGTGTCCGCGCCTCGGAGCTCATCGGCTTGGCCGTCGAGGACGTCGACGCCGCCAAGAGCGAGGCGCTCGTCCTCGGCAAGGGCCGGCGCGGCCGGGTCGTCCCGTTCGGGGCGCGCACCGCCGACGCTCTGCGCCGCTACCAGCGAGCCCGCACCGCGCACCCGATGACAACCCTGCCCTGCCTGTGGCTCGGCAAGAAGGGTCCACTGACCACGTCCGGCCTCGCGCAGATCCTCGAGCGAAGAGCGAAGGAGGCCGGAGTCGACGACGTGCACCCGCACCGCTTCCGCCACACCTTCGCCCACACCTGGCTCGCCGCGGGCAACCAGGAGCACGACCTCATGCGGCTCGCCGGGTGGCGCTCCCCGCAGATGGTCGGGCGCTACGCCGCGAGCGCCGGGGCCGAGCGTGCCCGCGACAACTTCCGCAAGGCCGCACTCGGGGACAGGCTGTGAGGTCGCACGATCCGGAGATGGTCCCAGCCGCCGGGATGCAGGTCGACCCGGTCGTCGCGGAGGCTTTGGCAGTGGTGCTGCGCTCGAGTAGGCCTTCGCGCTTCAGGGTCTTAACCGTGGCCTGCCCAAACGACCACGTCCTGGCGCGGGTCTACCGCACGGCGCTAGGCCTGGTGGTCGTGCATGAGACCGACGGTGTGAAGAAGGCGCGCAGCCACGACCTTCCAGGCTACGGCCCCGTTCAGCTCCCGCCGATCCGGGGGCCGAGGGCCGAGACGAACGCCTACCTCGTCGACGACCCGCTGGACGACGTCTGGCCAATGACCTGCCGGTGCAGCAGTCATACCCCGCGCGCGTGGGAGCTGCTGGACGCGGTCGCGTCAGGACGGAAAAGGTTCCGCGTGGCGGAGTGACGGAACCCGCACAGCGCTCTACGCTGTGCGGCAACTACCTGCGCTCTCTGAGCGTGCTGTCGGGGTGAGGCACCGGCCGTGTCCGTGGAGGACCGGTCAATCATGCCCGCCGAACGCACACCCCAACAGCGGTCGCTAGCCGCCCGCCTCGCTGCCCACAGCAAGTGGGCCCGCACCGACGCCCGCGAGGGCACCGCCGCCGCCCGCAAGGCCTTCGCTGACCGTTTCGAGCGTGAGGTCGACCCCGACGGTCTCCTCGCACCCGAGGAGCGTGCCCGTCGTGCCGAGCACGCCCGCAAGGCCTACTTCACCCGCCTCGCGCTGAAGAGCGCACAGGCCCGTCGAGGGACGGCCGCGTGACAGCCAGCAACAGCAGAGGCGGCCCGCTGACCACGGACCGCCCCACTGCTGAGAACCCCGGCGAGAAGTTCACCGCCAACGGTACGCCCCGGAGGCGACAGACGCAGTCCGCCACGCACGTCCTCGGCACTGCTACCGGCGTCGTCGGCGGCACCGGCAGGCACCGCTACGTCGTCGTCTACGCGTGCCCGGTCACGACCTGCCGTCGGGTGCACCTCGCGCACGTCCGAGGCGACCTGCCAGCCGTGATCGAGCGGCCCACCGCCTGCAAGGCCGGCCGGGTCGCGCTGCACCCGGTCGTCGCGCGCGTCCTCGGCGGTGCGGCATGAACGCCGCGGAGAAGCTGCTCGGCGCCTGGGTACTGGACGACCCGACCGCGCGGTGGGCCGAGGGCCTCGTGGCTGGTGTACGCCGCGAGTACGGCGACCTCCCGCGCTACGGCGACGAGCAGTGGCAGCAGGCCCCGCCGTCGGTGCGGCTCGCGGCTGCCGTCGCGGCTGCCGAGGCTGGTCGTCGAGCGTTGCTCGATTACCCCCAGCGCGCACTCGACGAGGCCCGGTGGGCGCAGGCCCTCAAGGACGCCGCCGACCACACCGAGTCGGTGCGGGTCGTGCGCGCGGTCGTGGCGATGCCGACGCACGACGAGCTGCTCGAGCGGCGCGCGTTCGTCACTCGCCTAGGTGAGGTCGCATGAGCGCGCACCCCGCCGACTTCCCCGGCGACCCGGAGGCCGCGCACCGGCTGAGGCTCGCGCGTGAGGTGGAAGTGGGCGTCGACCGCTTGCAACGCTGCCGGGAGGTGTTCGTCAGGTGGCTCGGGGAGAGCTACGACCTGCTGGCCCTCGACGCGGTCCTCGCTGCCGCCGCCGTTGAGCAGCTCGACGGCGACCCGGTGTGGCTGCTGCTCGTCAGTGGCTCGGGCAACGCCAAGACCGAGACCGTCTCGGCTCTGCTCGGGGCAGGGGCGCACGTCACCAGCACGATCACCAGTGAGGGTGCGCTGCTGTCTGCGACGAGCAACAAGGAGAAGGCGAAGGACGCAACCGGCGGGCTCCTTCGCAAGATCGGGGCGAGCGGCGTCCTCGTGGTCAAGGACGTGACGTCGATCCTGTCGATGAACCGGGACAGCCGCGCCGCAGTTCTCGCGGCGCTGCGCGAGGTGTACGACGGGCGGTGGGAGCGCAACGTCGGCACGGACGGCGGCAAGACCCTGACGTGGACCGGCAGGATCGTGCTCGTCGGGGCGGTCACGACGGCCTACGACGCGGCGCACGCCGTCATCGCGGCGATGGGCGACCGCTTCGCGTTGGTCCGGGTCGACAGCAACCTCGGCAGGCTGGAGGCGGGCAGGCAGGCCCTGCTCAACGTCGGCCACGAGGACGAGATGCGCCGGGACCTGTCCGACGCCGCTGCCGCCTGCCTCGCGCACGTCGACCCCCAACGGGCCGAGCTGACCGACGAGGTCATGGGCGTTCTGCTCACCGCGGCCAACGTCGTCACGCTGGCCCGTACCGCGGTCGAGCGGGACCACCGTGGCGAGGTCGTCGAGGCGCACGCGCCCGAAGCGCCCACGCGCTTCGCCAAGATGCTCGGGCAGCTCGTCCGAGGATCGCTCGCCCTCGGCTCCACCAAGGTGGAGGCCCTGGCCGTCGCGCTGCGCGTTGCGGGCGACTCGGTGCCGCCGATGCGGCTGCTTGTCCTCGCTGACGTCCTCGACAACAGCTACGCGCGCACCTCGGAGGTCACCAAGCGCGTACAGCGCCCCCGTAGCACCGTCGACCGCACGTTGCAGGAGCTGCACCTGCTCGGGCTCGTCGAGGTCGACGAGGTCGGCGACGGGCTCGGCTGGCGCTACCGCGTCGCGCCCAGCGTCGACCAGCAAGCCCTCAGGGTCCTCGTCACCAGAAATGTCACTACACCGGGTGTTCGGGTAAAAGAGGTGCCCCTAGCTACTGACATTCCTGGTGACGGTCCGGCGCAGGAGTCGGCGTGGTGACCGCCGGCATTGCAGTGGTCCGTCGTGGCGGCGCGCAGCTCGCGGTGATGGCACCGAAGTCGGCTAATCCGGTGCTCCGAGCGCTCGGTGGCCGCTACGACCGTCGCGCGCGCTGCTGGCGAGTACCCGCATCGCCGTTCGTCCTCGTCGCAGCCCTGGAGGGCCTCGGGCTCGACGTCGTCGACTTCACCTCGGAAGCCGCCCTTGAGCGGACCCCACCCGACCTCACAACCCCAACCGAGAGGAACCACCCATGAGCATCGACGTCACCGCGATCATGGATCGCGTCACCAGCCGCGCCTACGCCTGGAGCACACCGACCGGCGCACCAGCGCCCGTCAGGGAGGCCGCTGCGGCCTACCAGCGGTCCGTGACGGCCCTCGACGACAGCCTCGTCGAGTACCAGATCGAGGTGTCCGAGCGCCGCGCCCTGCTCCGCCAGCACAACGAGGCCGTCGCGGCTGCCCTGAGGGAGGGAAAGCTGCCCCCCAAGGCCAAGGTCCCGAGCCTCGAGGAGATCGAGGTCCGGCACGGCGCGATCATCGCGGCCCGCGAGGGCTTCGTACAGGAGGCCGCCCTCACTGCCGAGCGGGTCGCCCTCGAGCACTACCCGCAGTGGAGGGCCGAGGTCGTGCAGCAGCTCCAGGGCGCTGCTGCCGCCGTCCTCCAGAGCGCCATCGCCGCCGCCGAAGCGGCGGATGACTGGGGCAACACCGCGCAGCTGCTAGCGCGACTAGACCGAAGCTGGGCACCGCGCACCGCGCAGCTCGACGACACCAGCTTCCAGCGACTCCTCGACACGTGGGCGCAGCACTCCAGCGTCGAGGCGACCCAGCTTCGCCAGAACATGGCCCAGCACACCGACAGGCTGCGGCAGTTGGCCGAGGACCCGGTCGTGAGTGAGTACGACCCGAGCCGCGGTGGGCACCAGTACACGACTGGCTTCCTCGCCCAGCAGTCTCCGGGTGTGCGCGAGGAGATGCTCCGCCAGGCCGTCGAGTCCATCCCGACCAGCGGCTAACCCCATGAACCGGGCGTCAACGCCGCCAGCCCTCGGAAGCCATGGCCGAGGTGACTGGACCGAAGGCGGGGAGCGCGCCACTTTCCCGCGCCGTGATCCAGCCTGCGCCCGCGGTGCCAGCCCCGACCGTGGACTCCACGGTCGGGGCTGGCCCACTACCCACCCACCACACCGAGAGGCACCAGCGATGACCGAGCCCGACAGCACCGAGCAGGACCAGCCCGAGGACGACCTCGACGAGCTCGACCCCGCGGCCCTCGCCGCCGCAGTGGTGGCCCGCCGTGGCTACTGATCACCGTGGGGCCAGCACGCGGGGGGATATCTGGGGCGATGGCGCGGTGGACCGTGCAAGTCCCGTCGCCCACACCCCCCTATCCGACTGGGGTGCGCGGTGACGGCCAAGTCCCACGGACGCTCAGGCAGGCCGTGGCGGGAGCTGCGGGCACGGGTGCTGCGGGAGGAACCGGACTGCCAGATCCGTGGCCCACGATGCCGTGGCGTAGCGACCACGGTGGACCACCGGGTGCCGCTGTCTGTGGCCCCGCACCTCGCTCACGAGCGGTCGAACCTGAGGGCTGCATGCGGCCCCTGCAACTACGCAGGCGGGGCACGGATCACCAACGCTCGGCGCAGCGGTCACGCCCCGTCAGTAGTTGCGGACGTGGAGGCGTCGTGTCCGTGCCGGGTCTACTGCGCGGCTCAGGAGGCGGGGCAGCGACCGCCCGTGGACTGCTCCGGCATCACGGCCCGGCGGATGTGAGCGGTGACGACCCGGGGGGTGTCCCTCATGCCCACCCTCGGTCCACCGCGCCCTGTCCCTGCTCGCGGTTCAAGCACCTGAGTAGCCCCCGTGCGCGTGCGCGGGTCCAACGCTCCACCTAACCGAGAGGCACACCAGTGAAGATCACCCTCGAGTACGACCCCAGCGCTCAGCGGAAGGTGGTGTGAGCCGTGGCCGCTCTGAGTCTCGCGTTTGAAGTGCTCGCAAAAGACAGGGCGTCGAAGGAGCTCGACAACGTCGGTGACGCCCTTGACCGGACCGGCAAGAAGGGCGAGAAGTTCGGGAAGGCCGTCGGCGCTGGGATGGCGATCGCCGCCGCCGCAGTGGGCAAGTTCGGGTTCGACGCGGTCAAGCAGGCATCGGCTTCCGAGCAGGCGATGGGCGGTGTCCAGTCCGTCTTCGGAGACGCCGCGGAGAAGGTCGAGAAGTTCGCCAAGCGATCAGGTAAGAGCCTCGGTCTCGCGGAAAGCGACTACGCATCTCTCGCTGCTGTCGTCGGGTCGCAACTCCAGCGGTTCGGGCAGTCGCAGGACGAGGCCGCGGAGAGCACCGACAAGCTCGTGACGCTCGGTGCTGACCTCGCCGCGACCTACGGCGGGAGCGTCGCGGACGCGGTGTCGGCGGTGTCGTCGCTGCTGAAGGGTGAGCGGGACCCGATCGAGAAGTACGCCGTCGGGATCAACGACGCCGCGATCATGGCCGAACTCGCGTCGAAGGGCCTCGGCAAGCTCAAGGGCGCGGCGCTCGACCAGGCGAAGGCACAAGCCACCCTGACCCTGCTGATGCAGCAGACGACCGCGGCACAGGGCGCAGCGGCCAGGGAGTCCGGGACCCTCGAGGGCCAGACGATCCGGGTGGCGGCGCAGTACAAGAACCTCAGCGCCGACCTCGGGGCGAGGCTGCTCCCGATCGTGTCCGACGCGATCACGAAGTTCACGTCGATGGCCGAGTTCATCGGGCGCAACAGCGACGTGATCGTGCCGCTCGTCACCGCGGTCGGGACCTTTGCCACGGGCCTGTTCATCGTCACCAAGGCAGCGGCTGCGTTCAACGCGGTCAGCGTCCTCATGGGCTCGTCGGTCACGGTCGCCCTCGGCCCGATCGGGCTGATCGTCCTCGGGGTCGCCGCGCTCGTCGCCGGTCTGGTCATCGCGTACAAGAACAGCGAGACGTTCCGCAACATCGTGCAGGCCGTGTTCAAGGCCGTCGCGACGGCGGTCCTGACCGCCGTCGACGTCTGGCTCGGCGGGTTCCAGAAGATGTTCGAGGTGCTCGCGAAGATCCCGATCATCGGGGACAAGTTCAAGGGCGTAGCCGACAAGATCCAGGGCGCGCGCGACAAGGTCACCGGGCTCAAGGACAGCCTCGACAAGCTCCCGCGGGTGATCCCGATCCGGCTCGAGGTCGGCGGGAACGTCGGCTCGACCACCGGGCGGCTCCTCGACTTCGAGCGTCGCGCACTCGGCGGGCCGGTCAAGGCAGGTAGGCCCTATTGGGTCGGTGACAACCCCGACGGGTCCCTGAACCGCACCTCAGAGTTGTTCGTCCCCGGACGTAGTGGAACCATCGTCCCGAACAAGGATCTGGCGGGTCTCGGTGGAGGCGCGACGTACAACCTGTACGTCAATGGCAGCGTCGACGAGGCCCAGATGATGAACTACTTCCGGCGTATGGAGCTTCTTCGTGCTTGAGCAACCCGGCCTCGCCGATGCGATGTTCGACTTCGGTGTCGTCCTCGGCGAATGGGACGAGGTCAGTGGCGACCTCGCTGGGACCGTTCTCGCGGTCCTGTACGCAGCGGGCCAAGGTCTACCTGCCACTGCGTTCATTCGACCCGGGAGCGAGACCGGGGTTGCCCTCGGTGAGGCCGTGTACGACCGTTTTCGTCGACTCCGAAACGGCGACCCCGACGTGTTCCAGTCCGGCGATCCGGTCAACAACCGGCGAGTCGCGCTCCTCTACGACCTGTCCCCGAGCGACCCTGGCTAGTCCTCGCCCGAGACCAATACGTGCCATCCCTGCCGTCCATGATGCTCTGGCACGTCACCGACCCGGAGATGGCCGCGTCCATAGCGGCCGAGGGCTTCCGCGGGTCCGTCGTCTTGGACTCGGTGGGGAGTGAGTGGCTCGGCGCTGAGTCTGGCTGCAATGCCACTGCCCAGCACCACGGCGCACTCGTCGGCGTCGAGCTCGCGGACGAGGTCGCCGAGCGGTATCGCGGGCACGACCGACACGACGTTAACGTCTCGCCAAGGTCGTTCCTCGTCCCGTGCGACGTGCTCAACGCCCACCGACCGTTCGTGGTGCTGCCCGAGCCCCCCTGCATCTACGCCGTAGACGACCAGCAGCCCCCGACCTAGACGGTCGAGGGCTGCTGGTCGTGACGGGCTTACGGCAGCGCGGCGAGGATCTGCCCGAGCGCCTCGCGGACCTGCGCTGCGGTGAGCGGCGGCTCGTTGTGGACCGTCACGGCGTAGGTCCGCTCCTGCACGGTCCCGTCGGCCTCGGTGATCTCGTGCGCCTCGAGCCTGACGAGCTCGGTCGCCAGGATGTCGCCGAAGGCGTAGATCGTGCCGTCGGTGTCGACGCCCTCGATCCAGTTCGGGCGGTCGAGGGCGGGCGTCGGCGGGATGTTCTGGCTGTCGAGCATGGGGTCCCCTTCGGTCGAGTTAGAGCAAGGGACTGTCCCCTCTGCGCTCAACCGCTCCCCGCTCAACCCGCCTGATCGCACAGCGTTCCGAGGTCTAGTGCTCATAATCCCTCGGTCGTGGGTTCGAGCCCCACCCGCCCCACACGAGCACGATCGTGGCCCTGCTCCCCGAGGCCACGCCCGAACGCCACCGCGGACTGCGCGCGAAGGACTGATTCGCGGCGGTGCAGCCGGACGGCGGGTGGCCTCAGGGGGAAGCGAGGCGGCGGCCGGCAAGGACGGCTGCCTGCCGCCGGGCAGCTGCGAGCGAGATGGTTCCCCTCACCCGAGCCACCAGCTCGGCTGCGGTGAAGGGCTTGACGAGGTAGTTGTCCGCGCCTGCGTTGAGCGCTTCCACGGCAGCCTCGGGGCCGGCGTGGGCCGAGAAGAGGATGACGGGCAGCGACGCGAGCACGGGGTCGGCACGCACGGCGGCGAGCAGGGCCCGGCCGTCGGTGCCCGGCATCCGCAGGTCGGTGAGCAGCAGGTCCGGGGGGTCCCGGCGCAGCGCGGCCAGGGCCGCGTCACCGTCGCCGACCCGCTCGACGCGGGCGTGACCGTCGAGGACCAGTGCCACGAAGTCGCGCACGTCGGCGTTGTCGTCGGCGAGCACCACCCGCGGCAGCAGCGATGCGGCCAGCCCCGAAGCGGGTCGCGGGTCGCGGGACCAGCCTCGCGCCTCCTCCGCGGCCGAGCGGGCCCGGGCACTCACGGACGCGCTCGACGAGGGGCTCACGGCCGTGGCGCCCACGGCCCACGGCAGCACGAGGCGGAAGACCGTGCCGGGTCCCGGTCGGCCGTGGACGCTGATGCTGCCGCCCTGCAGCTCGACCAGGGTGCGAACCGTGCTGAGGCCGATCCCGATGCCCTCGATGCTGCGGGCTGCTGAGGTCCGGCCGCGCTGGAAGCGCGCGAAAACGAGCTCACGCTCCTCGGGCGGCACGCCGATGCCGGTGTCCTGCACCTCGAGCACGGCGCCGTCGCTGCCGGCCAGGACGACCACGCGGACCTCGCCGGACGGCGTGAACTTCACGGCGTTGGCCAGCAGGTTGACCAGGACGGTCTCGAGATGCGCCGGGTCGGCGAGGACCGGCGCGGGCAGGGTGGCGACCTCGAGGGCGAGGTCGAGCCCGGCCTCGTCGGCGGCGGTCCGGAACAGCTCGGTGAGCATGCGGGCGTGGGTGCCGAGGTCGAGCGGCTCGGGCCGGGCACTGAGCCCGCCGGCCTCCGCCCGAGTGAAGTCGAGCAGGCTGTCGACCATGCGGGTCAGCCGCTCGGTCGAGCGCTGCGCCAGTCGCAGGGCGTCCTCGACCGGACCGGTCAGCTGCCCGGAGTCGACGGCGACCTGCAGCGGTCCGGCGATGAGGGTCAACGGCGTCCGGAACTCGTGGCTCACGTCGGCCAGGAAGTCCCGCTTGGCGAGGTCGAGAGCGGCAAGGCGCTCGAGACGCTCGTGCTCGGACTCGCGCGCGGCCGCCGCGGTCAGCGCGCTCCCGACGTGCTGCCCGACCATGAGCAGGAAGCGGCGGTAGTCCTCGTCCCAGCGGCGCGTGGGGCTGAGGCCGACAGAGAGCACCGCGCGCCTGCCCTCACCGGCGGCGACCTGCTGGACGAAGGCCCGGGTCACGGGCGCGCGCATTGGCTCGGGAAGATCGGTCGTGGGTCGTAGCGCCGGACGCAGGCTGACGACGGTCTGTCCGTCGTCCGTGTCGAGCTCCCAGGCCGCGGTCACGTCCTGGTCGTCGCGGGGTGGCTGGAGCTCCTCGAGAGGGTGCGTCGATCCGACCAGGGCGAGCTCGTCGCCGGTGTCGAGGTGCAGGGTCGCAAAGCGGACGTCGGCCTGTCCCCGAGCGAGGTGCCCCATCAGCGCAGTGATCAGCTCGGCGGACGAGCCCGAGGTCGTCGCGGCCGTCGACAGCTCGTGCGCGACGCGCAACCGGCGGGCGTCCAGCACGCGCGCGGTCGTCTCCATCGCCGTCACCAGGACACCTTCGGAGCGCCCGTTCTCGTCCGCGATGGCGCTGTAGGAGAAGGAGAAGTAGGTGTCCTCGGGGAACCCCAGGCGCTCGACGAAGAGCAGCTCGTCCTCGGCCCAGGTGGCGGTCCCCGTCGCGAGGACGTCGGCGAGCATCGGGCCGACCGTGTCGAAGATCTCCGCCCAGGTCTCCGACAGCCGGACGCCCATCTGCGGGTGCTTCGGACCGAGGATCGGGACGAACGCGTCGTTGTAGACCTGCACGAGCTCGGGACCCCAGGCGACCATCATGGGGAACCGGCTGCGCAGCACGAGGCTGGCCGTGGTCCGCAGCGCATCGGGCCACTGCTCCAGGGCGCCGACCGGCGTCGCGCTCCAGTCGGTGGCTCGCAGCAGGGACACCGCGGGCAGGTCGCCGGGCAAGCCGTCGTACCAGCGGGCAGTCATGACGGCACCCGAGGCGAGGCCACGTGCGGACGCATCCGCGCGAGCGGGACCTGGTCAGCGGGAAGCGGCCGGGCGAGCAGGTTGCCCTGCAGCAGCGCCTGCGGTGCGTGCGTCGTGAGCCACTCGCGCTGCGCGGTGGTCTCGACGCCCTCGGCGACGCAGTCGACACCGATGTCACTGGCCAGCCGGCTCACGGCGCGGACGATCGCGGCGGCGCGCTGGTCGTCCGGGAGTCCTGCCACGAAGGTGGCATCCACCTTGACGCTCGTGGCCGGGAGACGGTGCAGGTAGGCCAGGCTCGCGTGCCCGGTGCCGTAGTCGTCGATGGCGATGCGCACGCCCCGGTCGCGCAGCCGGACCAGCTGGCCGAGGGTCGAGCTGCCGGCGCTGATGAACGCGGTCTCGGTGATCTCGAGCTCCAGGGCGTCCGGTGGCAGGCCGTGGCGCTCGATCGCGGCGAGGACGATCTCCTCGAAGTCGCTGCGGCCGGCCTGACGGGCCGAGACGTTGACGGCCATGCGGAGGCGGTGGCCCGCTGCGCGCCAGTGGGCAGCCTGGGCGAGTGCTGACTCGAGGATGCCGAGCCCCAGCGGGACGATCAGGCCGGTGATCTCCGCGATGGGGATGAAGCGGACCGGGCCGACGACCTCGCCCGCGGGTCCCCGAAGGCGGGAGAGCGCCTCCACAGCGACGACCTGGCCGCTGACCTGCTCGTAGATCGGTTGGTACTCGAGGGCCACACCGCCGCGGTCCAGTGCGCTGCGGAGCAGGCGCTCGACCAGCAGCTGCTCCTCGGCCTCGCGTCGCAGGCTGGCGTCGAAGACCTCGAAGCGGTTGCGACCGAGGCTCTTCGCTCGGTACATGGCGAGATCCGCCTCGCGCAGCAGCTCCTCGGCGGTCTGCCCAGGTCGACTGCGGGTCACCCCGACGCTGGCGGTGACGTGAAGGCGCGACGCGCCGCACTGCACCGGACTCGCGAGGCTCGACTCGATGCGGCGTGCCATGTCGATGAGCCGCTCGGAGTGCCCAGGGTCGGCGACGACGACGACGAACTCGTCACCGCCGAGTCGTGCGACGCGGTCGCGCGCGCGGACGACGTGCTCCAGGCGGCGGGCCACCTCGCGCAGCAGCGTGTCGCCGGCGTCGTGCCCGTAGGTGTCGTTGACCTGCTTGAAGAGGTCGAGGTCGACGAAGAGCAGCCCGACGGACTCGTGGACGCGATGGCGCTCGCCTGCCCGCAGCGCGTGCTCGAGGTGGTCGACGAGCACGCGCCGGTTGGCGAGTCCCGTCAACGGGTCGTGCAGGGCCTGGTGGGCGAGGGCTCGACGCGCGACGACCCGCTCGGTCACGTCCTCGACCTGGACGAGGAGCAGACCGCCCACGCCCTCGTCGACGACGGTCTGCGACACCAGGCCCCAGCACGCGAGCCTGTCGGGTCGGCGGAACGCGACCTCCACGGGGGTCGGTCCGACCAGTTGCATGACCGTGTCGCCGTCTGCGGTGAGGAGCACGTCGTCGGCGTGACGACCGGCCAGCGACGACAGCGGCTGGTGCAGCAACCGCGACAGCGCGGCGTTGGCCGCGAGGACGGCACCGGTCCCCGCCGCGACGAGAGCCATCCCGACCGGGCTGCTCTCGAAGGTACGACGGAACCGCTCCTTGCTGGCCCGCAGCTGCTGCTCGCCCTCGCGGACCGCGGTGGTGTCACGGACGACCACGACGTAGCCCTGCTCTCGCCGGGTGCGGGTGATCACCAGGTGCCGGATGGCGCCGGCCCGGTCGGGCAGCACGATGTCCCGGGCGCCGGAGGGCCCCTCCAGCAGGGCCGCGGCGAGGTCGGGCACGTCGGCGAGCTGGCGGGTCAGGGCGGCGTTGCGCTGGACGACGACCGAGCCCTCGTCGATCGCTGCGACCCCGTCCGTGACGCAGTCGAGCAGCTCGGTCGCGACCTGCGCGGGAGCGTCGGGCGTGCGGAAGGGGGACGGCACAGGTACAGGTTGAACCGTGCGACCCGGGAGCACCATGGTCAAAGCAGGCCGTTCTCGGAGCGGTCCGGGCGCCGGGCTGGGTCAGCTTGCCCGTGATCTGGGCCCACGTCCTCCACTCGTGTGGCTCGGCCTGGTGAGGTCGTCAGCGGCTGTCGCGCAGCCACCGCCAGCCGCGCGTCATGAGCAGCACCCAACCGACCGACAGCGAGACCGAGCCGACGACGCTCCCGAGCTGCCGCAGGCCGGTGCCGCCCCCCAGTCCTCTCACGAGGAGGGCACCCACCACGAGGCCGAGCACCACGATCGCGAGGAAGCCGAAGACGGCGACGAACGACCCGACGAGCACGGCGAGCTGGCGCACGCCCGGGGACGCTACCGGCGGACGGTGTCGTCGGTGAGGGCCGCCCACATCTCGCGGCGGAAGGGGTCACGCGGGAGCGGCACGGCGGTCCGGGCGGTCGGCGCGGGAGGGGCACCGAGACCGTCGAGCGTCAGGACCGCGTCGAGCACGGTGTCGGTCGTGAGCGCTGCGGTCGCCCCCGCGGCGGTCAGCAGCACGCGGTAGACCGTCGCGTAGTGGCCGGCCGGCTGGTCCCAGCTCCAGTCGACGCTGCCGAGGTGGCGAGCGCTGCCGGCCCGGCCGTCGGCGGCGTCCCACGGGCCCGACCAGACCTGGATGCCCGAGGGCCCGGCGGACAGGTGCCCGCCACGGGCGACGTCGAGCCGGGCGGCCTCGGTGAGCCAGCGACGCGCCCGGTCGGCGGGCACGACGACGTCGGGACGGGTCTGGGAGCGCTGCGACGCGGCCGGTCGGCTCAGCCGGAAGGAGCGGTGCTCCGACGGGGCCTCGTGCTGCACGATGTGCAGGGTCATGCGTCCTCCCAGGGGCTCCCTCCCTGGATCGACCGGTGTGGTGGCGGTCGCGAGTCACCCGTTCGGGTTGCCGGTCGGCGACGATGGGCGAGTGGAGGACCTGATCGGCCGCGCCGCGTCACTCGCTTCCGGCCGCGCGCTGCTCGGGATCACCGGCCCGCCCGGTGCCGGGAAGTCCACTCTCGCGGCGGGGCTCGTCGACGCGCTCGGGCGCCGCGCCGTCCTGGTCCCGATGGACGGCTTCCACCTCGCTGACGCGCAGCTGCGCCGGCTCGGCCGGGCCGACCGCAAGGGGGCGCCGGACACCTTCGACGCGGCCGGCTTCACGGCCCTGCTCCGTCGGCTGCGCGAGCGCACCGACGACGTCGTCTTCGCCCCGGCCTTCGACCGCGACCGGGAGCTCGCCGAGGCAGGCGCGATCGCGGTCGCGCGCGAGGTCCCGCTGGTCGTCACCGAGGGCAACTACCTGCTGTGCGACGGGCCCTTCGCGGGGGTCCGCGACCTGCTCGACGAGTGCTGGTGGGTCGAGGTCGAACCCGGCCTGCGCCGGCAGCGGCTGGTCGAGCGCCACGTCGCCCACGGCCGCAGCCGCGCCGAGGCCGAGCAGTGGGTCGAGCGCACCGACGAGCCCAACGCCCGGCTCGTCGAGCGGACCCGCGACCGCGCCGACCTCGTCGTACGCCTGTCCTAGACCACCCGGGCGTGCTCGGTGCCGACCGTCACGACGTCACCGCGCGCCAGCTGCCGCCCGCGGCGCTGCTCGGCCTCGTCGTTGACCGACACGAGGTCGTCCTCCAGCAGCGACTTGGCATGGCTGCCGGACTCGGCCAGCCCGGACAGCTTGAGGAACTGCCCGAGGCGGATGCCGTCCTCGCGGACCTCGACGTCGCGCACGTCCCGGCTCACCGGCGCCTCACCGCCACTCCGACGACCTCGGCCGCGGCGTAGACGAGCAGCAGCAGGGAGTAGCCGGTCGCCTCGTTGAGCAGCTGGTAGCCCTCGCCGCGCTGCCCGATGAACAGCACCCCCGACAGCAGCACCGACAGCCCGACGCCCCACAGGGTGGTCTCGATGCCGTAGCGCGCAAGCACCCCGAGCGCGAGGATCCCGAGCCCCATCCCGACCATGTGCGCGGCCGACTCCGGCAGCCCGACGCCCGACAGCGACTCCCAGCCCTGCGCGTCGTTGCCGAGGCCCCAGCCGGTGACGACCAGCGCCGGCGCCCACAGCGCCCCGCGCGGCCCGCCCGCGACGGCGCCCGCGAGGTAGCCGAGGCCGGTGAGCAGCGGGACCTTGCCGAAGGACACGCCGCGCTGCTCGACGAGCCAGTAGAGGACGACCGCGGACACCGCGAGCGCCGCGGCGCGCGCCAGCGGGCGGTCGTCGGCGCTGCTGGATCGGGAGGGGGCCACGCCTCCACGCTAGAGGCAGGAGTACGACGACAGCCGGTGGCGCACCGGGCCTGTCCGGCGTACTCCTGTGGGGTCGTCCACAGGTGCGGCGCGGGTCCCCGGTCCTGTCGCACCCTCGACCTACCGTCACGGCATGCGACTGCTCCACACCTCCGACTGGCACCTCGGCCGCTCGCTGCACCAGCACGACCTGTCGGCGGCGCAGGCCGGCTTCGTCGACCACCTCGTCGAGGTCGTGCGCGCCGAGCGGGTCGACGCGGTGCTGCTGGCCGGTGACGTGCACGACCGCGCGCTGCCGCCGGTCGAGGCGATGCAGCTGTTCGACGAGGCGCTGCGCCGGCTGCGCGACGCGGGGGCGGCGGTCGTCGCGATCAGCGGCAACCACGATGCCCCGGCCCGCCTCGGCGACAAGAGCGGGCTGCTCGACCCGCGCATCTCGATCCGCACCGACCCGCGCCGGGTCGGCGAGCCCGTGGTGCTGTCCGACGCGCACGGAGACGTCGCGGTCTACGGCGTGCCCTACCTCGAGCCGGCCGCGGTGCGCGACCTGCTGCCCGGCGACCGCGACGTCGCCGGCCACACGGGGGTGCTCACCCGCGCGATGGACGCGGTCCACGCCGACCGGGCCGCCCGCGGCGGGCGCTCGGTGGTGCTGGCCCACGCCTGGGTCACCGGCGGGGAGGCCTCGGACTCCGAGCGCGACATCACCGTCGGCGGGGTCGCCAACGTCCCCGGGTCGCTGTTCGACGGTGTCGACTACACCGCGCTCGGCCACCTCCACCGGCCGCAGCAGCTCGGCGACGGCCTGCGCTACAGCGGGTCGCCGCTGCCCTACTCCTTCTCCGAGGCCGGCCACCGCAAGTCGTCCTGGCTTGTCGAGCTCGGTGCCACCGGGCTGGTGTCCGTCGAGGCCGTGCCGGTGCCGGTGCACCGCGAGCTGGTTGCCGTGCGGGGGCGCCTGGACGACCTGCTGACCTCGGCCGAGCACACCGCCGTCGAGGCCTGCTTCGTCGCGGTGACGCTCACCGACCCGGTGCGGCCGCTCGACGCGATGGCCGCGCTGCGTCGCCGCTTTCCCCACTGCCTCACCCTCGACTTCGCCCCCGACGGGGCGGCGGAGGGTGACGGAGCGACCTACGCCGAGCGCACCCGCGGCCGCACCGACCTGCAGGTCGCGCAGGCCTTCGTCGAGCACGTCCGCGGCGAGCTGCAGGACGAGGAGACCGCGTTGATGCGCGAAGCACTCGAGTCCGCCCGGCGCGACGCCGACCTGTCGCTGGCGCTCGCATGAGACCGCACCGGCTCGAGCTCACCGCCTTCGGCGCCTTTCCCGGTGACGTCGACCTCGACCTCGACGCGCTCGGTGAGTCCGGCCTCGTGCTGCTCTGCGGCGACACCGGCGGCGGCAAGACGACGCTGCTCGACGCGCTGGGCTTCGCGCTCTACGGCGTGGTGCCCGGCGAGCGGCAGAAGGCCCGTGAGGACCTCCGCAGCCACCACGCGCCGGCCGGCGCGCGCGCCCAGGTGCGCCTCGAGCTGACCGCTCGCGGGCGCCGGCTGCGGGTGACCCGCACCCCTGCGCAGCACCGCCCCAAGAAGCGCGGCGAGGGCACCCTGCTCGAGGCGCCGACCGCGCTGCTCGAGCGACGCCTCGACGACGGCACGTGGGAGCCGGTCGCCGCCCGCTGCGAGGACGTCGGCGCCGAGATCGGCCGGCTGCTCGGCATGGACGCCGACCAGTTCTTCCAGGTCGT
The DNA here is from genome assembly GCA_030697205.1 of Mycobacteriales bacterium. Classification (NCBI taxonomy): domain Bacteria; kingdom Bacillati; phylum Actinomycetota; class Actinomycetes; order Mycobacteriales; species Mycobacteriales bacterium. The sequence continues at coordinate 43,767 of JAUYQP010000028.1, read as the reverse complement.
CGTGCTGCCGCAGGGGCGCTTCGCGGCCTTCCTGCAGGCCGACCACAAGGACAGGGAGAAGCTGCTCAAGCAGCTGTTCCACGTCGACCGCTTCGAGTCCGCCGAGCGCTGGCTCGCCGACCGCGCGGCCACCGCGACGGCTGCCGTCGCGACCGCGCGCCAGGAGCTCGCGCAGGTCGCGGGCCGTGTCGCGCAGGCAGCCGGTGCCGAGCTGCCCGACGACCTCGAGGCCGCGCCCCTGTGGGCACAGGGCCTGGTCGACGGTGCTCGGGTCGCTGCGGTCGACGCCGGGGCGCAGGCCGCCGCGCTGGCCGACGAGCGCACCGCCGCCGAGGCCGCGCTCGCCGCGGCCGAGGCCCTGCTCACGGCCCAGAGCGCCCGGCGCGCCGCCGAGGCCGAGCTCGCCGACCTCGAGGCCCGCAGCGATCAGGTGGCGGCGCTGGCCTGCGACCTCGACGCCGCCCGCCGGGCCCGTCCCGTCGCGGTCGCGGCCGCCGGGCTCGAGACGGCCCGGGGGGAGCTGGCCGAGGCCGAGACGCAGGCCGAGCGCGCGCTCGCCGACGTCGCGCTGTGCGGCGGGACCCCCGACGACCCGGCTGCCCAGGCCCGCGCCGCCGATGCGGAGGCGCACCGCCTCGAGCACCTCGTCGACGTGCAGGCCCGCGCCGCCACCGCCGACCGCGCCGCGCGCGCGGCCGAGCTCGCGGCCGACGTCCTCGAGGTCGAGCTGGCCGGCTGCCGCGAGTGGCTCGAGTCCCTGCCCGAGCAGCGCGACGCCCTGCAGACCGAGGTGGCGGCGGCGCGGACCGCCGTGCTCGCGCTGCCCGAGCTCGTCGTGCGCGAGCAGGCCGCGCAGGAGCAGGCGCGGCTCGCCGAGGAGGTCGCCCAGCTCGAATCCGCCCGCCCCGGGCTCGTCACCGCTGCCGAGGAGGCCCGCGCCCACGCGACCGCCCTGCAGGCCGAGGCGGAGCAGCTGCGCAACGACCGCGTCGACGCCCTCATCGCCGAGCTCGCCTTCGCCCTCCAGGACGACTGCCCCTGCCCGGTCTGCGGCTCCCTCGCGCACCCCGACGTGCCGGTCGTGCAGCCCCGCGCCGACGTCGGCAAGGAGGCCGAGGTCGCCGCCCGCCGCGCCGCCGAGGCCGCCGAGCAGGCCGCTGCCGCGGCTGCGCAGGCCGTCGCCGTCCACGACGAGCGGGTCGCCGGGCTGCGGTCCCGGCTCGCGCCGGTCGACGACGTGACCGAGCTGCTCACCGCGACCCGGGCCACCGCCGCGCGGCTGCCCGATGCCGAGGAGCGGCTGGTCCTGCTGGCCACGGAGGGGGAGCGCCGCTACGCCGATCTCGCCCGCTTCGAGACGCGCCTCGAGGAGGAACGCAAGCGCGCCGTCGAGGCCGACGGTGACGTGGCCGCTCTGCTCGACGAGCTGCGTGCCGCCGGACTCGAGCCGACGGCCGACCTGGCCGCGCTCCGGCGCTCGGCGCTGCTGCTCGCGCAGGCCTGCGACGGCGCCGCCCGCGCCGACCAGCAGCTGCGCGCGGCTCGCACCGCCCTGGAGCGCGCGACCGCCACGGTCACCGAGCTCGCGGTCGCGGCCGGCTTCGGCGACGCCACCGCGGCCGCGGCCGCGGTCCGTCCTGACGACGACGTCGCGCGCTGGGCGGCCGAGGTCGACGACCACACCGCCTCGGTCCAGCGGGTCCGCGCGCGGCTCGCGGAGCTCGACGTCCCGCTCGACGTCGTCGCTCCCGTCGCGGAGCGGCGCGAGGCGCTCGCCCTCGTCGTGCAGGTCCACGAGGCCGCCGTCGGTGCGGCACAGGTCGCCACCGACAGGGAGCGCGCGCTGACCGACCTGCTCCCGGCGTACGACGCCTGCCTCGGCGAGGTCGGCCCGCTGCTCGCGCGGGCGTCCTCCGTGCGCGCGCTGGCCGAGCTCGTCGCGGGTCGTGGCGGCAACCGGCTGAGCATGCCGCTGTCGACCTTCGTCCTCGCCGCCCGGCTGGAGGAGGTCGCGCAGGCCGCGTCGCTGCGGCTGGCGCGGATGAGCGGTGGGCGCTACACCCTGCGCCACACCGACGTCGGGCGCGACAAGCGCAGCAGGGCGGGCCTCGGGCTATCGGTCGAGGACGGCTGGACCGGCCGGACCCGCGACACCGCGACGCTCTCCGGCGGCGAGACCTTCATGACCGCGCTCTCACTCGCGCTCGGCCTCGCCGACGTCGTGACGGCCGAGGCCGGCGGTCAGTCGATCGACGCGCTGTTCGTCGACGAGGGCTTCGGCACCCTCGACGCCGACAGCCTCGACCAGGTCATGGACGTGCTCGACGAGCTGCGCTCGGGCGGCCGGCTGGTCGGGGTGGTCAGCCACGTCGCCGACCTCAAGCAGCGCATCCCGGCGCAGATCCGGGTCCAGAAGGGCATGCACGGCAGCACCGTCTCGACGACCTGACGTGTCACGATCGCGGGGTGACTCGGCCGGCGTCTGTGGGGGAGTGGCAGCAGGCGGGGCTCTACGACCCTGACGCGCCCGCGGCCGCGGATCGGCTGGCGCTGCTGGAGTTCCTGGACTCGCTGGGGTGCACCCTCGACGAGATGGTCGTCTCGGACCGGCAGGGCCGCCTCTTCGCGCTGTCCGGTGACCGGGTCATCCGGCCGGGTACGCGTCGCTGGTCGACGGCCGACGCCTCCCGCGAGACCGGGCTCGAGGCAGCCCTGCTCGAGCGGTTCTGGCGAGCGCTGGGTCTGCCCGACCCCGACGGGACGCTGTCCGACGAGGACCTGGAAGCGCTGCGGATGGTCGCGGCCTACCGAGCACTCGTCGGAGACGACGCCGCGCTCGGGCTCGCCCGTGTCCTCGGTGGTGCGATCTCGCGCATCGCAGAGGCCGGGTCGTCAGCGATCCGCTCCGGCTTCTCGCAGGTGGCCCTGACGGTCAGCGGCAGCGAGGTCGCCACGGCGAGGGCCTACGCCGACATCACCGCCCTGGTGCCCGGTGTCGTCCGCCTCATGGACTCCGCCTACCGCCACCACCTCGACGTTGCGCGCAAGCACTTCGAAGCGGTGGAGGGCGACACCGTCGGGCTGACGGTCAGGTGCGGGGTCGCGTTCGCCGACCTGTCGGGGTTCACGACGATGTCCGGGCAGCTCGAGCTGGCAGAGCTGTCGACGCTGCTGGTCGGCTTCGAGGAGCACGCCAGCGACGTCGTCCACTCCGGTGGCGGCAGGGTCGTGAAGTTCCTGGGCGACGCGGTGATGTTCGTCAGCTCCGACCCCGTGCGCCTCGTCGCCATCGCCCGCGACCTCGTGCTGCACCCGGCTGCCGTCGAGGTCGGCGTGGTGGTCCGCGCGGGGTGCGCGTTCGGCGAGGTGCTCGCGCAGGACGGTGACTACTTCGGGACACCGGTCAACCTGGCAGCACGTCTCGCCGACAGCGCCGAGCCGGGCGAGGTGCTGGTCGACGAGGCGTGCGCCAAGCGACTCGGGACGTCGCAGTCGCTCGGTGACGGGGAGCCGCGCGTGCTGCGGGGCTTCGCCGACCCGGTCCCGGCGTACCCCGTGGTCCTGCCCCTGCGGTGAGGTCGTGCTGTCCAGGCAGGAGTCGGGAGCCCGGCGGCGAAACCAGGGGGACCCGGCACACGCCCGCTCCTGGAGGTCTCCATGCGCAAGGCCGTCTCCCTCTCCGCCGTCGCCGTCCTCGCCGCGGGTGCTTTCGCGCCCGCCGTCGCCGCGCCGCCGAAGCCCAAGCCCATCACCGCCTCCTACGCCGTGACCGGTGCGCCGATCCCGCTGCCGCTGACCGGCGCTACGCCGGTCGAGGAGTCGTCGAGCTGCATGAACTCCGAGTTCGAGGGTCTCAGCACCACCACCAAGACCATCAAGACCGTCGGTGCGGGCACGCTGACCGTGGACGTCACCGGCTTCACCGGCGACTGGGACATCACGATCATGAACGACAAGCGCGAGATGGTCGCCGTCGGTGCCGGCACCGCGACGCCCACCGCCCTCACGACGCCGGGTGCGGCGGAGAAGGCGGTCGTGAAGTTCAAGAAGGCCAGCACGATCCTCATCGCGGTCTGCAACTTCCTGGGCAGCCTGCAGGCCAACGTGAAGTACACCTACGTCTACAAGTAGGGACATATCGGCGCCCGCTCTCGGGCGCTGTGCCGACGAGCCGTCACCTCCGAGGTGGCGGCTCGTTCTGCGTCCCGACACCCCGGCAGATCGCTCACGGAGGAACCTCATGCGCAAGGCCCTGCCTCTCGCCCTCGTCGCCGTCGCTGCGGCGGGTGCCTTCGCGCCCGCCGTCGCTGCTCCCGCCAAGGCCAAGCCCAAGCCGATCACCGCGACCTACTCCGTCACCGGGATCCCGGCGCCCTTCCCGCTCGTCGGGGGCACGCCCGTCGAGACCGAGACGAGCTGCATGGACCCGATGCTCGAGGGCGTGAGCACGACGACGCGGGCCATCAAGCCGACCGGGCCCGGCACCCTCACCGTCGACGTCACCGGCTTCGCCGGCGACTGGGACATCACGCTGCTCGACGCCAAGGGCGCCGTCGTCGCCGAGGGCGCCGGCACCACGACCGGCGACCCGAGCTCGGTCGGCACCGCCAACGTCGAGAAGCTCACCGCGAAGATCAAGAAGGCCCAGGAGCTGCGGATCGCGGTCTGCAACTACGCCGGTGGTCCCAACGCCAACGTCAGCTTCACCTACACCTACAAGTAGGCGCTCTCGCGCAGGCAACGACGCACAGGGCCGGTCACCATCGAGGTGACCGGCCCTGCGTCATGTCAGTCGTCGCCGCGCGCCGTGCTCCCGCGGGTCGGCCCGGTGAGGTCGGCGATCCGCTGCAGCCGCGCGGGCAGCGGCGGCAGCGGGTCGGGCAGCGCAGCGGCGGGGGCGTCCCAGTCGCCGCGCTCCATCGGTCAGCCGCCGAGGTGGGCGTTGCCGACGGCGACGGGCGGGACCTCGACGGGGGAGCCGGACCCGTCGCGCTTGCCGACCGCCTCGGGCAGCGGCACGGGGTCGCCGCCCTTGGCGCAGGCCCAGGCCGGCGAGGGGCCGGCCCAGCCGAGGACGAGCAGCGACTCGCCGGACAGCAGCCGCTGGCAGCGGACACCGCCGGTGGCGCGGCCCTTGCGCGGGTACTCCGACAGCGGGGTCACCTTGACGCTGGACACCACGCCGGGGCCCTTGCCCTTCTCGGGCGGCAGGCCGCCGCCGGTGACGACGACCGGCTCGGGGCCGAAGAGCGTGTCACTGGTCAGCGGCACGGCGCAGAAGCCGACGACAGTCGCCCCGGCGTCGAGCTTCATGCCGGCCATGCCGCCGGCGGTGCGGCCCTGCGGGCGCACCTGCGAGGCGGGGAAGCGCAGCAGGTCACCGGTGCTGGCGAAGAAGACCAGCTCCTCCTCGCCGTCGCGCAGCTCGTGGCAGGCCACGACCTCGTCGCCGCCCTTGAGGGACATGACCTCCATGTCGTCGCCCTTCGCCCACTCGGGCGTGACGCGCTTGACGACGCCCTGTTTGGTGGCGAGGGCGAGGCCGGGGCCGTCCTCGCGCAGCGAGCAGATCCCGACGACGGTCTCGCCCTTGGCCAGCTCGACGAACTCGCTGGCCTGCGCGCCACCGCGCAGGGACAGCGCACCGGTCGTCACCGCCGGGACGGCGGGCACGTCGAGGACGCCGACCCGCACGAGGCGGCCACCGCTGGTGAGGACGCCGACCTGACCGCGGGTCGTCGTACGCGCTGTGGCTGTGACCACGTCGTGGCGCGAGCGGCCGGTGCGCGCCTCGCCGAGCGCCTCCACGACGGGGGTGCGGGCGAGCAGGCCGGTGGCCGACAGCAGGACGTCGCAGGGCTCGTCGGCGACCTCGAGGCTGGTGGCCTGGCGGGTCACGAGCGCCTTGAGATCGCCGCCGACGAGGACGGTGCGGCGGGGCGTGCCGTGCTCGTCGGCGACAGCCTTGAGCTCCTTGGCGATGACCCGCTTGAGCTTGGCGGGGCTGGCGAGGATGCCCTCGAGCTCCTCGATGGTCCGGCGCAGGGAGGCGAGCTCCTCCTCAAGCTTGGCGACCTCGAGCGCGACGAGGCGGCGCAGCTGCATGTCGAGGACGTAGCCGGCCTGGATCTCGGTCAGCCCGATCTGCTCCTGCAGCTGCTCGCGGGCCTCGCCGACGTCCTGGCTGGCGCGAATGATCCGCACGACCCGGTCGATGTCGGCGAGCGCGATGAGCAGGCCCTCGACGAGGTGGGCGCGCTCCTGGGCCTTGCGCAGGCGGTAGCGCGAGCGGCGAGTGACGACGTCGACGCGGTGGTCGAGGAAGACCTGCAGCAGGTCCTTGAGGCCGAGGGTGCGCGGCTGGCCGTCGACGAGCGCGAGGGCGTTGATGCCGAAGGACTCCTCGAGCGGTGTGAGGCGGTAGAGCTCGGCCAGGACGGCCTGCGGGTTGAAGCCGGCCTTGACCTCGATGACGAGCTGGGTGCCGACCGAGCGGTCGGTGAGGTCCTTGACGTCGCTGATGCCCTGCAGCTTCTTGCCGGTGACGAGCTCCTTGATCTTGGTGATGACGCGCTCGGTGCCGACGCCGTAGGGGAGCTCGGAGACCGTGATGTGGGCCTTGCCGCGGGGGAGCGGGCCGACCTCGGCGGTCGCACGCATCCGCACGACGCCGCGGCCGGTCTCGTAGGCCTGCCGGACCTCCTCCATGCCGAGCAGCTGGCCGCCGGTCGGGAGGTCGGGTCCGGGCACGAGCGCCATCAGCTCGTCGAGGGTGGCGCCGGGGTTGTCGAGCAGGTGCTGCGCCGCGTCGACGACCTCGACGAGGTTGTGCGGGATCATGTTGGTGGCCATGCCGACGGCGATGCCGGACGTGCCGTTGACGAGCAGGTTCGGGAACGCGGCAGGCAGGACGGACGGCTGGGTCAGCGAGCCGTCGTAGTTGGGCTCGAGGTCGACGGTCTCCTCGTCGAGGCCGTCCACCAGGGACATCGCCGCAGGCGTCAGACGGCACTCGGTGTAGCGACTGGCGGCCGCGGAGTCGTCAGGAGATCCCCAGTTGCCGTGCCCGTCGATGAGCGGGACCCGCATGGCGAAGGGCTGCGCGAGCCGCACCATCGCGTCGTAGATCGCCCCGTCCCCGTGCGGGTGGTACTTCCCCATCGCGTCGCCGACGACGCGGGCGGACTTGACGTAGCCGCGGTCGGGCCGCAGGCCCGCGTCGTACATCGAGTAGAGGATGCGGCGGTGGACCGGCTTGAGGCCGTCGCGGGCGTCGGGCAGCGCGCGGCTGTAGATGACCGAGTAGGAGTAGTCGAGGTAGGACGACTCGATCTCCTCGACGACGTCGGTGTCGATGATCGTGCCCTCGCCCTCGAAGGGCGGGATGACGCTGCTGCTGGTGGAGCGCTTGCGGGGTGGCATCAGGTGTCCAGGAGCTCTCGGTCGACGCGGGCGGCGTTGCTGATGATGAAGTCGCGACGCGGGGCCACGTCGTTGCCCATGAGCAGCTCGAGGGCGCGCTCGGCGGCCTCGGCGTCACCGGGGCGGATGCGGCGCAGGGTGCGCGTCGCGGGGTGCATGGTCGTCTCGGCCAGCTGGTCGGGGTCCATCTCGCCGAGGCCCTTGTAGCGCTGGATCTGGCCCTTGACCCGAGCGCCACGGGCGTCGATCTTCTTCAGCTCGTGCTGCAGCTGCTTGTCGCTGTAGGTGTAGATCGGGTCCTTGCCCCCGACGACCTCGATGCGGTGCAGCGGCGGGACGGCGGCGTAGAGCCGGCCGGCCTCGATGACGGGCTTCATGTACTTCGCGAACAGCGTGATGAGCAGGCAGCGGATGTGGGCGCCGTCGACGTCGGCGTCGGTCGTGATGACGACCTTGCCGTAGCGCATCTGCTCGAGGTCGAAGGTGCGCCCGGTGCCGGCCCCGACGACCTGGATGATCGCGGCGCACTCGGCGTTGTTGAGCATCTCCGAGGGTGTGGCCTTCTGGACGTTGAGGATCTTCCCGCGCAGCGGGAGCATCGCCTGGTACTCGGAGTTGCGGGCGAGCTTGCCGGTGCCGAGGGCGGAGTCCCCCTCGACGAGCCAGAGCTCGGTGCGGCCGACGTCGGTCGAACGGCAGTCGGCCAGCTTGGCCGGCAGGGTCGAGGTCTCCAGGGCGGTCTTGCGGCGGGCCGCCTCCTTGGAGGCCTTCGCGGCCTGCCGGGTCTTGGCGGCGGCGGAGACCTTCTCGAGCACGGTGCGGGCGGCCGCCTTGTGCTTGCGGTGCTCGAGGAACTGCGCCTTGAGCTGCTTGCCGACGACGTCGGCGACGATGCGCGAGACGCCGGGGGTGCCGAGCTCGTCCTTGGTCTGGCCGAGGTACTGCGGCTCCGGGACCTTGACGGTGACGACGGCGGTGAGGCCCTCGAGCACGTCGTCCTTGACGACCGGCTCGTCCTTGGCCTTGTGGACGCGGGTCGCGACCAGCGCCTCGTTGAGCGCCTTGAGGACGGCCCGCTCGAAGCCGTTCTGGTGGGTGCCGCCGTGACCGGTGCGCACGACGTTGCAGAAGCTCTGGACGGTGGTGTCGTAGCCAGTGCCCCAGCGCAGCGCGACGTCGACCTCGCACTGCCGCTCGACGGTCTGGGTCGTCATGTGGCCCTTGTCGTCGAGGACCGGCACGGTCTCCTTGTAGGTGCCGGACCCGACGAGGTGGACCGGGTCGCAGACCGGCCGGTCGGGGGCGAGGTGCTCGACGAAGTCGACGGTGCCGCCGTCGTAGCGGAAGACCTCCTCCACCATCGACTCGCCACGGCGGTCGAGCACCGCGAGGGTGAGGCCGGGCACGAGGAACGCGGTCTGCCGCAGCCGGGCGTAGAGCTGGTCGAGGTCGACCGCCGACCCCTTGGTGAACAGCGGCAGGTCCGGCCACCAGCGGATGCTCGTGCCGGTCTGCTTGAGCGGGGCCTTGCCGGCGACCGACAGCCCGTCGCGGGGCGTGAAGGTCGCCGCCGGGCCCTCACCGGAGAACACCCCGGGCACGCCCCGGCAGAACGACATCGTGTGGACCCGACCGCCCCGGCGTACGACGGCGTCGAGCCTGACCGACAGGGCGTTGACGACAGAGGCACCCACGCCGTGCAGGCCGCCCGAGGTCTTGTAGCCCCCGCCGCCGAACTTGCCGCCCGCGTGCAGCTTGGTGAGGACGAGCTCGACGCCGGTCATGCCGGACTTCGGCTCGACGTCGACCGGGATGCCGCGGCCGTCGTCGGTGATCTCGAGCGAGCCGTCGGCGTGCAGGGTCACCTCGATGCGGCCGCAGTGGCCGGCGAGCGCCTCGTCCACGGAGTTGTCGACGATCTCGAAGGCGAGGTGGGTCAGGCCCTTGGAGTCGGTCGACCCGATGTACATACCGGGGCGCTTGCGGACGGCCTCGAGGCCCTCCAGGACGGAGAGGCTCTTGGCGGTGTAGTCCGAGCGGGACGACGGCGGGGTGGCAGCCGGGGAGGTCACACGGGTCCGTTCTTGGAGGTCTGGCGGGAAGCCCTCACAGTCTGCCCCCTGCCACTGACGCGGCCGGCGTCCGACACGATGTGGTGTGGACCTCTCGGGCATCGTGGCGCTGCCGAAGGCGCACCTGCACCTGCACCTCACCGGTGGCATGCGCCCGTCGACGCTCGTCGAGCTCGCGGCCGAGCAGGGCCGCACCCTGCCGGCCGGGCTGATCCACCCCGAAGGCGCCGACCTCGACGTCACCGTGCTGCGCGGCTGGCTGAAGTTCCAGCGGCTCTACGACGCCGCACGCGACCTGCTCGTCGGTGAGACCGAGGTCCGCCGGGTGGTCCGGGAGATCGCCGAGGACGACGCCGCGGCCGGCTCCGGCTGGGTCGAGCTGCAGGTCGACCCGACGACCTACGCCCCGCGGCTCGGTGGCCTCGCCCGCACCGTCGAGGTGATCCTGTCGGCGATGGCCGACGCGACCGCCGCGACCGGCGTCGGGATGGCGCTTGTCGTCGCGGCCAACCGCACGCGTCACCCGGGGGAGGCGGAGACCCTGGCCAGGGTCGCCAAGAGGTACGCCGGAGCAGGCGTCGTCGGGTTCGGGCTGTCCAACGACGAGACGCGCGGTGACACGGCCGCCTTCGAGAAGGCGTTCCGGCTGGCGCGCGACGCCGGGCTCGTCGCGGTCCCGCACGCCGGTGAGCTGCGCGGACCCGGCTCGGTGCGGCTCGCCGTCGAGCGGCTCGGGGCGGTGCGGCTCGGCCACGGGGTGCGCTCCGTCGAGGACCCGGCGCTGCTCGAGCTGCTCGCCGCCCGCGGGGTCGTCTGCGAGGTCTGCCCGACGTCCAACGTCGCGCTCGGGGTGCTGCCGTCGGTCGCCGCCTCGCCCTGGCGGGCGCTGCGCGCCGCGGGGGTCTCGGTGGCGCTCGGTGCCGACGACCCGCTGGTCTTCCGGTCCGGGCTCGCCGAGCAGTACGCCGCGCTGGCCCGTGACGCCGGCGCCACCGTCGCGGAGCTGGCCGACCTGGCCCGCTGCTCGGTGACCGCCTCGCAGGCCCCGGCCGACGTCCGGACCCGCTTGCTCGACGGCATCGCCACCTGGGAGCGCGCCTCGGCGTACCCCTGAGCTCGTCGCCCCGCCCCCCTCTGCCCCCTCTGCCCCCCTGCCCCTGATCATCAGGCGGTCTGCACGCGACACGCCGGCGAGCCGCGTGCAGATCCCCTGATGATCACCGGCGTGGGTGGGGTGGGGGGCTGGGGGCCGGCGGAGCGCTGACGGGCGCGACACGGTGGGGGTGTTGGTGCGGGTGGTGCTGGTGGGACGTCACTCGGCGTGGCAGGATCACCACAGCGGGTCGATCCGTGAGGCCGTCGGGGAAGGCGAACCTCAGGAGAGGACCCTGCAATGAGCATCGGCATGAGGACTGGCCAGACGACAGGTGTGCTCTACGTGCACTCCTGCCCGCCGGCGCTGTGCCCGCACGTCGAGTGGGCCGTGGCGTCCGAGCTCGGGATCCGCGTGTCGCTGTCCTGGACCGCCCAGCCGGCCGCCCCCGGTCTGCTGCGCGCCGAGACCGGCTGGCGTGGCCGTCCCGGCACCGCGGCGCGGCTCGCGGGCGCGCTGCGCGGCTGGAACCCGCTGCGCTACGAGGTCACCGAGGAGCCGAGCGCCGGGTGTGACGGGGAGCGCTACGCCGTGACGCCGACCCTCGGCGCGCACCGCTCCGCGATGAGCGCCAACGGCGACCTGCTCGTCGGCGAGGACCGGCTGCGCACCCTGCTCGCGACCGCCCAAGGTCATGAGCTCGCGCACGGCCTCGACGCGCTGCTGGGCGGGCCGTGGGACGCCGAGCTCGAGCCCTACCGCGAGGCCGGCGAGGGCGCTCCGGTGACCTGGCTGCACCAAGTCGTCTGACCGCGTCGTCTAGCGGCCGTGTAGAGCCGCGAGGCCTGGGCAGGCTCACCCCGGGGGCGCCGCGGGGTGCCCGGACGAGGGGGCACCCGTGCTGGAACGGCTCGACGCGCTGGACCGCGACCTCTACGCGCGAGCGGCCACCTGGCACGCGCCCGCCCTCGACCGGGTCCTGCCCCGGCTGACCAGCTCGGCGAACCACGGCGGGCTCTGGATGGTCGTCGCCGCCGGGCTCGCGCTGTCGGGGGGCTCGCGCCGCCGGGCCGCGGTCCGCGGCCTCACGTCCCTGGCGCTGGCCAGCGCCACCGCCAACGTGCCGGCCAAGCTGTCGGTACGACGCAACCGCCCGCAGCTGCACGCCGTCCCGGTGCCTCGGCTCCTGAGCAGGCAGCCGTCGTCGAGCTCCTTCCCGAGCGGCCACTCCGCGAGCGCCGCCGCCTTCGCCGCTGGGGTGGCCCTGGAGGCCCCGGCTGTCGCCGCCCCGGTCGCGCTGCTGGCCGCGGGCGTCGCCTACGGACGGGTCCACACCGGCGTGCACTACCCGGGTGACGTCGCTGCCGGGCTCGCGCTCGGAGGTGCCGCTGCCTACGCCGTGACCCGCGTCTGGCCCGTCAAGCCAGCCACCCCGGCGGTCGCGCGACCGGTCGGCCACAAGGCCCCGGCGCTTCCCGACGGCGAGGGCCTGGTGCTCGTCGTCAACCGCAGCGCGGGGGCGGGCGACCGGGCCGAGGACCTGCGCGACGAGGTGCTCGCCGCCCTGCCCGCCGCCGAGGTCGTGCTCGTCGAGGGAGCGGGTGTCGGTGAGGCGATGACCGACGCCGCGGCCCGCGCCAGGGTGCTCGGCGTCGCCGGCGGTGACGGCACCGTCAACTGCGCCGCGGGCCACGCGCTGGACGCCGGCATCCCGCTCGCGGTCTTCCCCGGCGGCACCCTCGACCACTTCGCCGGTGAGCTCGGCATCCACGCCGCGGCCGACGTCATCGAGGCGCTGCAGGCTGGCGAGGGCGTCGAGGTGACCGTCGGCAGCGCGGCCGCCGACGGCGAGGGCCTCTACTTCCTCAACACCTTCGCGCTCGGCGTCTACCCCGAGCTCGTGCGCGAGCGCGAGAAGCGCGAGGAGGCGCTCGGCAAGTGGCCGGCGCTGCTCGTCGCGCTCGTCAAGGTCCTCCGCGGCGCGACCCCTGTCGCGGTCGAGGTCGACGGACGGCCTCGCAAGGTCTGGACGCTGTTCGCCGGCAACGGCCACTACCACCCGACCGGGTTCGCGCCGTCGTGGCGCGAGCGGCTCGACGACGGCTGCCTCGACATCCGGGTCATCGACGCCGACAAGCGCTTCGCCCGTGCCCGGCTCGTCGCCGCGGTCCTCACCGGCCGCCTCGGCAAGAGCCGGGTCTACGAGCAGCGGGTCGTCGCGAAGCTCCCCGTCCGCTCGCGCCAGGGCGCCCTGCGGGTCGCCCGCGACGGCGAGTCTCACGAGGGCCCCGGCCACCTGCTGCTGCGGGCCGCCGCCACCCCGCTCGTCGTCTACCGTCGCGGCGATGGCGACTGAGGACCAGCTCGACCCCGGTGCCCGGGCCGGCCTCCGGCTCGCCCTCCTGCTCGGCACGGCGCTGCTGTGGCTCGCCGTCGTCGTGCCGCTCGCGATCGCGGTCCGCGGCGACAGCGGGGTCGTCGTCGACCTCGACCGCGACCTGACCCGCGCCGCCGACGACCTCGTCAGCGGCCGCCCGTGGCTGGTCGACCTGCTCGGGCTCGTGACCGACCTCGGTGACCCGCTGCTCCTGAGCGGGCTCACCGTCGTCGGTGCCGTGCTGCTGACCAGGGCCGGGCTGCGCCGCCTCGCCCTGCTGCTCGTGCTGTCCCGGCTCGGGGCGATGGTCCTGTCCACGTCGATCAAGCTGCTGGTCGACCGGGTCCGTCCGCTGTTCGACGTGCCGGTGGCGACCGCGCTCGGGCCGTCCTTCCCGAGCGGCCACTCCCTCGGGGCGGCCGCCTTCTGGACCGCCGCCGCGCTGACCGTCCTCCCGCTGCTGGGCCGCCGCGCCCGCACCGCCGTCGTCACCGCTGCGCTCGCGATCCCGCTCGCCGTCGCCGCCTCGCGGGTGCTGCTCGGCGTCCACTACCTCAGCGACGTCGTCGCCGGGCTCTTCCTCGGCGCCGGCTGGACCGCGATGTGCGCGGCGGTCCTCGTCAGCTGGCGGCAGGAGGAGACTCGCAACGCCGCTTCAGCCCGTGGGCGACCCCGTCGAAGCCGCGCTGGACGAGGCGCCCCGTGAGCAGGTGGTTGAGCGCGACCCCGCGCCCGACGAACGTGTCCGTCGTCGAGTAGCGCGTCCCCCCGCCCGGCAGGTCCTCGAGCACCTGCACGCGGTCGGCCTGCAGGAACCACCGGCCCACCATGGTGACTCCCCAGGACAAGGACCGGCCCTCGTCGTACGACGAGATGACCTCCGTCTGCGAGATGACCAGCCAGGGCAGGAGCGCCACCCGCATCCGCACCGGGGTGCCGAGGGCGAAGGTCGTGTCGACGCGGACGGTGAAGGGGTTCCACTCGGGGTAGCGGGCGACGTCGACAAGGACCGCCCAGACCACCGCCCGGGGCGCGGAGATCTCGACGGTGCTGGTGATCGCGCGGATCGTCACGGGGGCATCATGTCGTGCATGAGGGCGCCTGCCGACGACCTGCGCCGGATCGCCTTCTGCCTCGAGCGCGCGCTCGAGCCGGCCTACCGCGTGAAGGCCTTCCGGACCGCGGCCGCGGTTGTCGACGGCCTGACCCCGGAGGACCTCGCCGCGCGCGACCGGGCCGGCACTCTCACCGACCTGCCCGGCATCGGCAAGGTGACCGCGCTCGCGATCAGCGAGTCGCTCGCCGGGGACGAGCCGGTCTACCTGCGCCGGGTGGCGACCCTGGGGGACACCCCGGTGGCGGAGGGGGCCGCCCAGCTGCGGGCCGCGCTGAAGGGCGACTGCCACACCCACTCCGACTGGTCCGACGGCGGATCACCGATCGACGAGATGGCCCGCGCGGCCCGCGACCTCGGCCACGACTACGTCGTGCTCACCGATCACTCACCCCGCCTCACCGTCGCGCGCGGGCTGTCACCGGAGCGGCTGCGCGAGCAGCTCGACGTCGTGCGGCGGCTCAACGAGGAGCTGCACCCCTTCCGGATCCTCACCGGCATCGAGTGCGACATCAACGCCGACGGCTCGCTCGACCAGGAGCCGGAGCTGCTCGCCGAGCTCGACCTCGTCGTCGCGTCGGTCCACTCGAAGCTGCGGATGGAGCGCGACGAGATGACGGCGCGCATGGTCGCCGCGATCAGCAACCCGCACACCGACGTGCTCGGCCACTGCACCGGCAGGCAGGTCGTCGGTCACGGCCGCGGGGGCAAGGGTCGGCCGGAGTCGGAGTTCGACGCCGAGATCGTCTTCGCGGCCTGCGCGCGCTTCGACGTCGCAGTGGAGGTCAACAGCCGCCCGGAGCGGCTCGACCCGCCGAAGCGCCTGCTGCGCCTGGCGATCGAGGCCGGCTGCCGGGTCGCGATCGACACCGACGCGCACGCCCCGGGTCAGCTCGACTGGCAGCACCTCGGGTGCGAGCGGGCCCACCTGACCGGCGTCACCGCAGACCGCGTCGTCAACGCCTGGGGCGCCGACGACCTGCTCGCCTGGACCGGCCGGTCAGGCTGACGGGCTGCGCTGTGCCGGGATGAGGTGGCGCACCGGGCCGACCAGTGCGTCGAGGGCGTCGTCGGGCAGTGCATCGGCGACGAGCAGCGCGCAGGCGGCGTCGAGCACCAGCACCAGCACCCGCATCGCGTCCCGGTCGCTCTCGACGGTCGCGCTGCGCCGGCACTGGGGACACGGTCGCGCGACGCCCTCCGCCGCCGTGCGGCGCACCAGCGCCCAGACCCGCCGGCGCGAGGTCATGACGGCAGCCTGGTAGGCGTCACGGCCCGCGAGCTCGCGGTCGGACTCACCGGTCATGGTGCTCGCGACCAGCCCGTCGTAGAGCTCCCGACCCGCCGGGTCGTGGCAGCGCACCGACAGGCGCGGGAGCTGACCGAGCAGGGCCTTCACGGTCGTGGCCCGCGGACCGAGGTCGGGCTCGCCGACCATCGCCGTCGGGTAGACCTCGCGCCAGGCAGCCATGAGCAGGCCGTGCTCGCCCCTGGACAGGACAGGACGTGCGTACGCCGCGGCGATCGCGTCGCGCACCGCCTTGAGAGCGGTCACTGCCACGTCGGTGTCGACAGTCACCCAAGGAGCGCCGGTGAGGTCGTCCTCGAAGAGCGCGGAGACCGCGTCGAAGGCCGCGAGGACCTCGCACACCAGCGGGCTGTCGGGTGCCAGCGCGCGGGCGCGGGCCTCCGCGGCGGCCGGGGAGTTGTGCCAGGCCCCGGCGAGGCGGGGCAGGTCGGCGTCGGTGACGTGGGCGAGCTGGGCGAGCACGCCGAGGACCTCGTCGAGGTTGGGGTGCTCCTCGAGTCGCGTGATCGTCGCTCTGCCCACCGGTCGCCCTCCCTGGCTGTCCTCAGGGAAGTCAACGGCAGTGCGGGGCAGACCTGGAGCCGAAGTCGTCCAAATGGTCGGAAAGGACTACCTGGACGCGGGCCGTCCGGGTGGTAGCGAGGCCGCAGACGGGGTAGGGGCCCTCACATGGAGCACGACGACGAGATGGCGGTCCGGCGGGACTTCTCCTGGCCCGCGGCCCTGCTGCCGGGCCTGGCGCTGACGGCCCTGCTCATCGGGAGCGCCGGCGCGCAGCAGGCCGCCGACGAGCGGCCCGCGGGCCGCACCGTCGTCGAGCTCGAGGTCTCGAGCCGCTAGCCCGCCTGCTCGTTGCCGGCCGTCGTGTCCTTGTCGGTGGGCACCTGCTCGTCGCCGAGGCGGTAGCGCTCCACGGCCTGGCGGGCCAGGTCGCGTGGCACGTCACCGCGCCGGGCCAGCTCGGAGAGCACCGCGACCGCGATCGACTCGGCGTCGGTGCGGAAGTGCCGGCGCAGGGCAGCGCGGGTGTCGGAGCGGCCGAAGCCGTCGGTGCCGAGCGACGCCCAGTCGCCGGGTACCCACTGCGCGATCGCGTCCGGCACCGCGCGCATCCAGTCCGAGACCGCGACGACCGGGCCGGTCGTCGCCCCGAGCTGCTGGGTGACGAAGGGGACCCGCGGGCTGTCGGGGTGCAGCAGGGCGTGGGCGTCGCAGGCCAGCGCGTCGCGGCGCAGCTCGTCCCAGCTGGTCACCGACCACACGTCGACCCCGACGCCCCAGTCGGCGGCGAGCAGGTCCTGGGCGAGCACCGCCTGGCGCACCGAGATGCCGGAGGCGAGGACCTGCGCCTTGGCACCCGGGCCGTTGGCCGGCTTGTAGCGGTACATCCCGCGCAGCACGCCCTCACGCAGGCCAGGGATGTCGGGCATCGCCGGCTGCGGGTAGGGCTCGTTGTAGACGGTGACGTAGAAGACGACGTCCTCGCTGTCGGGGCCGTACATCCGGCGCAGGCCCTCCTCCACCACGAAGGCGATCTCGTAGCCGAAGGCCGGGTCGTAGGAGACGACGGCGGGGTTGCTGGAGGCGATGAGCAGCGAGTGGCCGTCCTGGTGCTGCAGGCCCTCGCCGTTGAGGGTGGTGCGGCCGGCGGTCGCTCCGAGCAGGAAGCCGCGGCCGAGCTGGTCGGCGAGCTGCCAGATCTGGTCGGCGGTGCGCTGGAAGCCGAACATCGAGTAGAAGATGTAGACCGGGATCATCGGCTCGCCGTGGGTGGCGTAGGCCGACCCGGCCGCGATGACCGACGCCATCGAGCCCGCCTCGGTGATGCCCTCGTGCAGGATCTGCCCGGTCACGCTCTCCTTGTAGGACAGCAGCAGGTCACGGTCGACAGCGTCGTAGCGCTGGCCGAACGGCGAGTAGATCTTCGCCGTCGGGAACATCGAGTCCATGCCGAAGGTGCGGGCCTCGTCGGGCACGATCGGCACGAACCGGTGCCCGATCTCCTTGTCGCGCAGCAGGTCCTTGAGCAGCCGGACGAAGGCCATCGTCGTCGCGACGCTCTGCTTGCCCGAGCCGCGCTTGAGCTCGTCGTAGACGTCGGCGGGGGGCAGCTCGAGCGGCTTCGCGCGCAGCACCCGACGCGGGATCGACCCGCCCAGCGCGTCGCGCCGCTCCTTCATGTACTCGATCTCGGCGCTGTGCGGGCCGGGCGAGAAGTAGGGCGGCAGGCCGCTTTCGAGGGCCTTGTCGCTGATGTCGATGTAGAGCCGGTCGCGCAGGTCCTTGAGCTCGTCGAGGCTGAGCTTCTTCATCTGGTGCGTGGCGTTGCGGCCCTCGAAGTCCTTGCCGAGGGTCCAGCCCTTGATGGTGTGGGCGAGGATCACCGTCGGCTGGCCGACGGTCTTGGTCGCGGCGTCGAAGGCGGCGTAGACCTTGCGGTAGTCGTGGCCGCCGCGCGGCAGCCCCTTGATCTGGTCGTCGGTGAGGTGCTCGACCATCTTGCGCAGCCGCGGGTCGCGGCCGAAGAAGTGCTCGCGGGTGTAGGCGCCCGGCTCGACGGAGTAGGTCTGGAACTGGCCGTCCGGCGTGGTGTTCATGGCGTTGACGAGCACGCCGTCGACGTCGCGGGCGAGCAGGTCGTCCCACTCGCGGCCCCACACGACCTTGATGACGTTCCACCCGGCGCCGCGGAACGACGACTCGAGCTCCTGCATGATCTTGCCGTTGCCGCGCACCGGGCCGTCGAGGCGCTGCAGGTTGCAGTTGACGACGAAGACGAGGTTGTCGAGCTCCTCGCGCGCCGCGACACCGATGGCGCCGAGCGACTCCGGCTCGTCCATCTCGCCGTCGCCGAGGAAGCACCAGACCTTCTGGTCGCTGGTGTCCTTGATGCCGCGGTGGTGCAGGTAGCGGTTGAACCGCGCCTGGTAGATCGCCGAGATGGGTCCCAGCCCCATCGAGACGGTCGGGAACTCCCAGAACTCCGGCATCAGCCGGGGGTGGGGGTACGACGGGAGCGAGGCTGCCCGGGACTCCTGGCGGAAGCCGTCGAGGTGGTCCTCGGTGAGCCGGCCCTCGAGGAAGGCGCGTGCGTAGACGCCGGGCGAGGCGTGGCCCTGGAAGTAGATCTGGTCGCCGCCGCCGGGGTGGTCCTTGCCGCGGAAGAAGTGGTTGAAGCCGATCTCGTAGAGGCTGGCCGCGCTGGCATAGGTCGCGATGTGTCCGCCGACGCCGACCTCCGGGCGGTTCGCGCGCGACACCATGATCGCGGCGTTCCAGCGGATGTAGGCGCGGATCCGCCGCTCGACGTGCTCGTCGCCCGGGAACCACGGCTCGCGCTCCGGCGGGATCGTGTTGATGTAGTCGGTGGACCGCAGCGCGGGGACGCCGACCGACTTCTCACGGGCCCGCTCGAGCAGCTTGAGCATGAGGAAGCGGGCCCGTGCCCTGCCGCTCGACTCGACGACCGCGTCGAGCGACGTCAGCCACTCGGCGGTCTCGTCGGGGTCGATGTCGGGCAGCTGGCTCGGCAGGCCGTCGCTGATGACGCCGAAGGGGGGCGGGGGAGTGCTCGAAGGAGTGCTCACCCCCCCATCCAACCTGCTACCGGTCAGTAGCCGGGCCAGACTGCCCTGATGGTGACCACCCTGTTGCAGGTCCGCACCGGCGGTGTCGAGGTCGTGCGCGACCTGACGCACGACTGCCGGTCCTTCGTCCGTGAGGCCTCGCTCGATGCCGCGGCGGGTGGCGACGGCCTGCTGCACGTGTTCGTCCCGCACGCCACCGCAGGGATCGCGGTGCTCGAGACCGGTGCCGGGTCCGACGACGACCTGCTCGCGGCCCTGGGGGACCTGCTCCCCGCCGACGACCGCTGGCGGCACCGCCACGGCAGTCGCGGCCACGGACGCAGCCACGTGCTGCCAGCGCTCGTCCCGCCGTTCGCCTCCCTCCCCGTCGTCGGGGGCGAGCTGGCGCTCGGGACCTGGCAGAGCGTGACCCTGGTGGACCTCAACGTCGACAACGCCGTCCGGGAGGTCCGGCTGTCGTTCCTGAGGGGCTGACGGCTCAGGCGACCGGCAGGTGCTTCCTGTCGTACTCGCCCTGGATCGCCTGCTGCAGCGCCGGTCGCGCGGCCAGCAGCGGACGCAGCTCGTCGTAGCCGATGCGCAGCATGGTCACATCGGTCTCGGCCGAGACGGTCGCGGTGCGCAGCCGCCCTTCGAGCAGCGCGCTCTCGCCGATGACGGCGCCGGCTCCGAGGTGGGCGAGCACCACCTCGCCCTTGCGCACGCAGGTGGTGCCGTCCACCACGACGTACGCCGAGTCGGCGGGCGTGTCGGCGGCCATGATCGTCCAGCCGGCGCGCAGGTGCAGGAGCCGGCCGGCGCCGGCGAGCGCCTCGACATCCTTGCCCGGCACGGCGGCGAGCAGCGGGAGGGCCTGCAGCGCGGCTGCGACCTCGCGCCGCTCCTTCTTGGCGTTCACGGGGACTCCTCGGTGTCTCGGGTCGGGGTGCGGGGCGCCGGGTAGGAGCGCGACCGTAGCGACGTCCGGACGACCTGACTGTCAGCGAGCGGACACCGCCGAGACGTCGCCGTCGGAGCGCGCGATGGGAATGGCCGGTACTCGCAGCGACAACCGCGCGCAGAGGTCGGCGGCCACCTGCGGGAGGAGGTCGGGCGCGACGGGACGGGAGAAGTGGTAGCCCTGCAGGCGGGTGCAGCCCTGCGCGACCAGGGCCTCGGCCTGGTGGCGGGTCTCGACGCCCTCGGCGACGGTGTCGAGCTCGAGGGACGCGGCGAGGGCCAGCACCACGGACGCGAGCTTGCCCTCGGCCGAGCCGGTCTCGGCCATGCCTGCCACGAAGGAGCGGTCGACCTTGAGGACGTCGACCGGGAGCCGCGACAGGTAGGCGAGCGAGGAGTAGCCGGTGCCGAAGTCGTCGACGGCGAGCCGCACCCCGAGGGCCTTGAGGGAGTGCAGCCGGGCCGCGGCCGAGGTGAGGTCCTGGACGAACAGGCTCTCGGTGACCTCGAGGACGAGGGCGCGCGCAGGCAGCCCGGAGCCGGTGAGTGCTGCCTCGACGTCGGCGAGCAGCTGGGGCTCGGCGAGCTGGCGGGGCGAGAGGTTCACGCTGACGGTCAGGTCGTGGAGCGCGGGCAGCAGGCGCCACTGGGCGGTCTGCCGACAGGCCTCGCGGAGCACCTGGGAGCCGAGCGCCACGATGATCCCGGTGTCCTCGGCGAGGGGGATGAACTCCGCTGGCGAGACGGTCCCACGGCGCGGGTGGTTCCAGCGGACCAGCGCCTCGGTGCTCGTGACGCGACCGGAGGCGGCGTCGACGACCGGCTGGTAGTGCACCGTGAACTGGTGCTGCTCGACGGCGACGCGCAGCTCGCTCTCGAGCTCGGTGCGGGCCTGGAGGCGGTGCCGCATGCCGGCTTCGAAGACGACGTAGCGGCGCTTGCCGTCGGCCTTCGCGCGGTACATCGCGACGTCGGCGTCGCGCAACAGCTCCTCGGCGAGCACCTGGGCCCCGACCGCGGTGACCAGGCCGATGCTGGCGCCGACGTGGACGGTGTGGGTGCCCAGGTCGAAGGGCTCCTCCAGGGCCATGAGCACGCGGTCCGCAGCCACCGTCGCCTCGTTGTGGTCGGCCTCCCCGAGCAGCACCGCGAACTCGTCGCCGCCGAGCCTGGCCACCGTGTCGCAGCCCCGCAGCGCGGTGACGACCCGGTCCGCGACGGCCGACAGGAGCTGGTCACCGACAAGGTGGCCGAGCGAGTCGTTGACCACCTTGAAGTCGTCGAGGTCGAGGAAGAGCACCGCCAACGGTGTCCCGTGACGGTCGCTGTGCTCGCGGGCCCGCGCGAGCCGGTCGAGGAACAGCGCCCGGTTGGGGAGCCCCGTGAGGCCGTCGTGCAGCGACTGGTGGGTAGCCTCCTGGACGGCCCGCTGCAGCGCCTCGACGGTCTGCGCGTCGTTGAGGGCGAGGCTGACGTGCTCCGCGAAGGCAGTGAGGACCTCCTGCTCCGACGCGCTGTAGACGCGGCCGGCCCGGCGGGTCGCGACCGTGAGGCTGCCCACCGGACGGCCGCCCTGGCGGACGGGCACGGCCATTGCCGAGCGGATACCGTCCTCGGCAAAGCCGGGGATCGGCGCGGCCAGCGCGGTGTAGGCGTCGGTGACGACCAGCATGTCGAGCAAGGCGGCGCGACCGCCGACGCCCCAGCCGAGCGGCGTGCGGCTGGACTCGGCGGTGAGGTGGGCCGGGACGCCCACCGACGACACGAGCAGCAGGGTCTCGGGCTCTGCCGGGTCGACGAGGCGCAGTCCGACGATGTCGTCACCGATCAGCTCGGCAGCGCCGGCAGTGATCGTGTCGAGGACCTCGTGCAGCGGTGCCCGCGAGCTGATCGAGCCCTGGATGCGCGACAGCCGCTCGAGCAGCGTCTGGCGCTCGCGCAGGTCGTCGACGGTGCGGGAGGAGACCAGGGCCATCGACAGCACGCGCGCCGTGCCGCGCAGCAGGCTGCGCTCCTCCTGGCTGTAGCCGCCGTCGGAGCGGGCGACGAGCAGGCGTAGCCCGGGGACCCCGTCGCAGTCGGCCACGAGCACCTCGCAGGCGCCACCGCCCTCGACCTGCAGGACCTGCAGGTGGCCCTCGGCGGCTGCGAGGAGCAGCTCGGATGGTGCCTGCCCCCGGGGGAAGCCCACCGAGGCCACGACCTGGTCGTGCTCGACGACCGCGGCGACCTCCGCGTCGAGCGCCTCGGAGGCGTGCTCGACGACGCGCCGCTGCAGCGAGGCGGGGTCGGTTACCTCGGAGACGGTCGCGAGCAGCTCGGTGAGCTGCTGGGTGGACCAGCAGGGGCCGGCGTCAGCCACGGCGACTCACCCGAGGGCCAGGACCACGAGGGTCTGGTTGTGGAAGCCTCCGGTGCCGGACGTCCGCGCGATCTCGCCGTAGGTGTAGAAGCCTGCGACCGGCGCGTCGCCCGCGTGCTGGGCGATGCGGGCGACCTCGCGGCAGAGGCCGAGCTCCTGCAGCACGCCGCGGCGGGCGATGCAGTCGAAGGCGAGCATCCCGATCGGCGGGCGGCCCTCCAGCGGAGCCAGGGCCTCGGCGCAGGCGTCGTCGGTGGCCTGCATCACCGAGGCGTCGTCGCCCTCCATGAACCACGTGAGACCGCCCCGGGGGACGCGCGCCACGCAGCCGAGGGACCGGTCGGAGAAGTCGGCCTCGGCGACGAAGCGGACCTCCTCGCCGCGGCGACGCGACAGGCCGAGCGGATGGGTGAGTGCGAACTGGGTGAAGGCCGCAGGATCGGTCCAGGCCTCGGGCGGGGCACCGAGCCGGGTGAGGTAGACGTCGAGGGCAGGGGAGTCGTCGAGGGTCAGGACCCGGTTGCCCGCACTGCCCGTCACCATCATCGGCTCACCGACGCGGCGCCACCCGTGGCTGACGCCGATGCCGAGCGGGGCGTCGGAGCCGAGCGCGGCAGCGACGACCGAGCCCTCGAGGACCTGGCCGTCGAGGAACTGCGCGGTCTTGGTCATGCGCAGGTCGTCACCGGCGCAGCCGCCCACGAGCGGCACTCCCGCACCGAGGACCTCGTAGGCGCCGCGCACGAGCTCCTCCTGGTCGCCGGCAAGGCCGTCGGACAGCAGCAGCAGGGCACGGTGCGGTCGGTCCGCCACCAGTGAGGCGGATTCTGCGACTGTCGATCCCGCGATGCGCAGACCGTCCGGCTCGACCCGGCAGGCGGAGGTCGCGACGCTGAAGTCCCCGCCGAGGGCCATGACGACGACGCTGCTGTCACCGGGGCCGCCCTCGGCGATCTCGCCGGCCGTCGTGCAGCCGACCAGCGGGACCTCTCCGGAGACCGCCCGTATCCCCGCGAGCAGGGCGGGCAGGTCGTGGGCGTCGCTCGCGAAGACGATGAGCAACCGCGCGTCCTCGCGGGCGTCGAGGGCTGCGGCCGCGGCCTCGCGCCCGGCCAGGCCCGACGTGGTGCTCGTGGATGACCCCGAACCGGTCCAGCGATCCACGGCTCACCTCCCCGGAGCCGCTGCGCAACGGCCTCGGGACTTCATCGACAGGCTCGCGCTGTCCGCTCATGGCCATCTGCGGTGGTCCGGTCTGGTCACGACGGACTAGTGAGGTGTGCCCCCCGGCACGCGGGGCGCCGGGGGGCGGTGGTGCTGCTCTCCCTGCGGGTCGTAGTGGACGATCGCCGCCGTGAGGCGCGGGACGTCGCGCAGCAACCGGTGACGGGCGTCCTCGGCGACGCTGTGGGCGGCCACGAGACTCAGGTCGCTGTCGACGACGATCTCGCACTCCGCGCGCAGGGCATGGCCGATCCAGCGGGCCCGCACCTCACCGATCTCGAGCACTCCCGGGGTCGCGCGCAGCGACGTCTCGACGCTGTCGAGCAGCGGTTCGTCGACGGCGTCCATGAGGCGGCGGTAGACCTGGCGGGCCGCGTCGCGCAGCACCGACAGGATCGCCACCGTGATGACCAGGCCCACCACCGGGTCGGCCCGCTCCCACCCGAGCCCGACGCCGAGCGCCCCCGCGACGACGGCGAGGCTGGTGAAGCCGTCGGTGCGCGCGTGCAGGCCGTCGGCCACCAGGGCCGCGGAGCCGATCTCGCGGCCGACGCTGATGCGGTAGCGCGCGACGAGCTCGTTGCCGACGAAGCCGACGACGCCTGCGGCGGCGACCGCGCCGACGTAGCGCACCTCCGACGGGTCGAGCAGCCGTCGGAAGGCCTCGTAGCCCGCGGCGACCGCCGACAGCACGATGAACAGCACGACCACGACACCCGCCAGGTCCTCGGCGCGGCCGTATCCGTAGGTATAGCGGCGGTCGGGGAGGCGCCTGCCGACGGTGAAGGCGATGGCGAGCGGCACGGCGGTCAGCGCGTCGGCGAGGTTGTGCAGAGTGTCGCCGAGCAGCGCGACCGAGCCGGTGAACACGACGACGACCGCCTGCAGCAGGGCGGTGACGCCGAGGACGGCGAGGGAGACCTTGAGCGCGCGGATACCCTTGGCGGAGGTCTCCAGGGCGCTGTCGACGCTGTCGGCGGCGTCGTGGCTGTGCGGGGAGACGAGCTCTTTGAGCCGGCCGAGCAGCCCGGTGGGGTGGTCGTGCTCCTCCTGGTCCGCGTGGTCGTGCCCGTCGTGGTCGTGCCCCCCGTGGTCGTGCTGCGCGTGGCCGCGGTCGTGCTCGTCGGGCGGGTGCGCGGGTGTCGTGGCCACGGCGCCAGTGTGCCCCGACGTGGCGCGCGTCACCCTGCGGGAGGGGGTCCGGAACGGGGTGTCGAGGGGGTGGCACTTGCGCCGGAGGTTCCGGTCCGGTGGACTACGCCCACGCGCCCCGCCGGGGCGGTCATGGAAAGGGGTCGTCGGGTGAGCACCTCCGCGGAGCACGCGGGGCAGCGTGGGCTGGCCGAGAAGCTGGGGATCGAGCCCGGCATGGTGGTGCAGGTCGTCGGCACCGGACCCCTTGACGACACCGACGTGGACACGTCGCTGCTCGACGACGTCGCGGCGCGCGCGGGCACCGAGCTGATCCACACCGACGACAGCGACGACGTCGTCGACGTCGTCCTGCTCTGGTGGCGGGAGGGCGACGGCGATCTCGTCGACGCGCTCGTCGACTCGCTGCACAACCTCGCAGACCACGGCACGATCTGGCTGCTGACCCCCAAAGCCGGTCGTGAGGGCCACGTCGAGCCGTCCGACATCGACGAGGCGGCGCCGACCGCAGGGCTGTCGAGCACCCGCTCCACGAGCGCGGCGCCGGAGTGGTCGGGCACCCGCCTGGTCTCGCCGAAGGCCGCGCGCTCCAAGCAGCGCCGCTGACCCCAGCCGCCGCCCGGCTGCTGCTGTCCGACGCGGGTCGGGCCGCGGTCGCCCAGGCCGTGGCGAGCGACCTCACCGACGCCGCGCGGGTGACGACCGCGACCGCGCTCGGGACCGCGCTCGGTCCGGAGCTCGGTCCGCTGGCCCTCGAGCAGGCGCTGCTGCGCCGACGCGCGGTCGCGAAGCACCCACGGGGCGGCGAGCTGTGGTGGACCGCCGAGGCACTGGAGCAGGCGTCGTCGTACACCGTGGCCGACCATCGGGTCGGTCGCTTCGCAGGGCCGGTCGTCGACCTGTGCTGCGGGGTGGGTGGCGACCTGCTGCCGCTGGCGTCTGCGCACGGGTCGGCCGTGGGGGTCGATCTCGACGAGGCCCGGCTGCTGCTCGCCGCCGCCAACGCCCGGGTGCTCGGCCTCGATGTCGCGCTGGCCCGCGCCGACGTGACCCGGCTCGCGCTGCCGCCGGACGCGCGGGTCTTCGTCGACCCGGCCCGCCGGTCCGGTCGGGCACGGGTCTTCGACCCGCGGCTCTACTCGCCGCGGCTCGACGAGGTGCTGACCTGGCGGGTGCGCGAGCTGGGAGTGAAGGTCGCTCCGGGCATCGACTACGACGCGCTGCCCGCCGACGTCGAGGTGGAGC
This sequence comes from Mycobacteriales bacterium, assembly GCA_030697205.1. Classification (NCBI taxonomy): domain Bacteria; kingdom Bacillati; phylum Actinomycetota; class Actinomycetes; order Mycobacteriales; species Mycobacteriales bacterium. The sequence goes on along the minus strand of JAUYQP010000028.1, from coordinate 17,871 downwards.
TGGTGTCGCTGCGCGGCGACGTCAAGGAAGCAGTGCTGTGGGGCGGCGAGGCCCGCCGCGGGGTCGCGCGGACCGCCACGCTGCTGCCTTCCGGTGACGCGCTGAGCTCCTCGGCCGCGCCGGTGCCCGCTGTCCGGCCCCCCGGCCGGTGGCTGCTCGAGCCCGACGGGGCTGTCGTGCGCGCCCATCTCGTCGCCGAGCTGGCCGAGCGGGTCGGCGGCTGGCTGCTCGACGCGACGATCGCCTACGTCGCTGCCGACGAGCCGGTGGCGACGCCGTTCGGCCGGTGGTACGAGGTGCTCGAGGTCATGCCGTTCTCGCTGAAGCGGCTGCGGGCGCGGCTGCGCGAGCTCGACGCGGGGACGCTGGTGGTGAAGAAGCGCGGGACGGCGGTCGAGCCCGAGCAGCTGCGCCGGCAGCTCCGGCTGACCGGGTCGGTGGAGACCACGGTGGTGCTGACCAGGTCGGCGGGCGCGCAGGTGGTGCTCGTCGTACGCCCTGCCTAGCGGCGCAGGCGGCCGACCAGGCCGGTGACCTTGCCGAGGCCCGCGACTCCGGTGCGCAGCGCGGCTCCGCCCGGGAGCCCCGGCACCTCGTGGACGAGCGGCGCGAGGCGCATGAACGAGGTCATGTTGTGGACCACCAGCCGGCGGGTCAGCAGCAGCTGGGGGAGCGCGGCCCGGCCGGCGGAGGCGTCGAGCAGGTCGGCGGCGGCACCGCGCACGCCGGCCCCGTCGAAGCCGGGGCGGGCCGGTGTCGTGACCCAGCCGTCGGTGTCGGACGCGAAGGCCCAGCCGCCGTCGCCGGCCTGTGCCGTCACCGACGTGTGGATGCCGATGCGGGCCGACAGGGCACCGGTCACGTCGAGCAGCGCGGCCAGGCCCCGGTCGAGCAGGTGCGCGGGCGGGGTCGGCGCGCCGCAGGGGGCGAGGTCGAGGGCGTGGACGGCGAGCTCGTAGGTCGAGGCGTGCACGAGGGACAGGACCGGCAGCGGGCCGAGTGAGGAGCGGGCCGGGTACCGCCCGAGCTCCTCGGGCAGCGGCCCGTCGAAGAACTCCTCGATCGTGTCGCGAGCGCGCACCAGGGCGGCGAGGACCTCGTCGCGGGTCGCGTCGCGGTGGGCGGAGACGAGGGCGGCGTTCTCCGCGTCGAGGTCGGGGGTCTCGCCGGCGCCGCCGTTGCGGGCGCTCTCGAGCAGGCCGGTCAGCGGGGTCCGCTCCGCCCAGGAGCCGAGGTGGATGCAGACCGCCTTGCCGGTCCAGCCGGGCAGCCGCGACGGCCGGTCGAGGTCGGCGGCCTCGGCGAGGTCGAGGAAGTGGTCCCATGCCGCGACGACGTGCTCGCCGACGATGCGCGGGTCCTCGTCGGACAGTCCCAGTGCAGCCACGCGCCATCCTCGCGCACGTCGCTAGCCTGGTGCGTGACGGTCCTATAGCTCAGCTGGCTAGAGCGCCGCCCTTACAAGGCGGATGTCGCAGGTTCGAGTCCTGCTGGGACCACCTCCCGCGCCCCGCCGCGCCAACCGGCAACCGATCGGGGGCGGGGTGCGTCCCAGTGCCATGCGCACCCTCACTCGGACCCTCGTCAGCGCGGGCGTGGTCGGCTCCGCCACCGCGGCCCTGGTGGTCGCGCTCCCTGGGGCCACGCCCCCGGCCGCGGCCGCCGGGCTGACGCCCTACGCGAGCTGCGACGCGCTGCTGGCCCACTACCGCGGGGCGCTGCGCGACACCGCCACCCCCTACGGCTGGGGCTGGGGCGGCGGGATGAGGCTGTTCGGCGGGGAGCGGGCGGTCGCGGCGATGCCGTCGACCGCGTCAGGAACGGCGGCGGACAGCGGCGCCATGAAGGCGACCGGTCCCGGCGCGACCGGCACCAACCTGCAGGAGGAGGGCGTCGACGAACCCGACAGCGCCAAGGTCGTCGGTGACCTGCTGGTGGTGGTCGCGCGCGGCAGCCTGCAGCTGCTGCGCGCCGGTGACGCGCCGACCCAGCTGAGCAGCCTCGCCCTGGGACTGCAGGACGGCTACGGCGCCGAGGTGCTCGTCAGCGGTGACCGTGCGCTGGTGCTGGTCAACGGCTGGCGGCAGGACCCGCAGCCGGTGGCCGCGTCGACGGCCGCGCCGATGGGTCGCGGCTGGTGGGGTGGCGGCACCGCCCTGACGCGGGGCGTGCTCGTCGACATCGCCGACCCGACCGCCCCGACCCTGCTGGAGCGGCTCGAGCTCGAGGGCCGCTACCTGTCGGCGCGGCTCGTCGACGGCCGGGTCCGGCTCGTCACGAGCTCGACCGCGCAGCCGACGTCGGGCGCCCAGCCCCAGGCCGACAGCGAGAAGGCGCGCGACGAGGCACTCTCGGCGAACCGCAAGGCGGCCGCCGAGGTGACGCTCGGCGACGTCCTGCCGCGGCTGGTCCGCCGCGGCCCCGACGGCGGGGTCCGTGCCGACACCCCGGCCGTGGGATGCGGCGCGGTGAGCCACGCCGAGCAGCCGCGGGGAGCGAGCACGCTGCTCGTCACGACGCTCGACCCGGCCACGGGCCTCGCGCCCGTCGACAGCGACGGCGTCACGACCGACGGTGACCTCGTCTACGCGAGCACCGACCGGCTCTACGTCGCGACCAGCCGGTGGGGGACCGTGGCCCCCGCGGGCGACGACACCGCGGGCACCACCGCGGACACCACGACGGCGGAGGAGGCCGTCACCACGGAGATCCACGCCTTCGACACCTCGACCGCGACGACAGGCTACGTCGGCACCGGCAGCGTCTCGGGCTACGTCCTCGGCCGGTGGGCCTTCTCCGAGCACGAGGGCCGGCTGCGGGTCGCGACCACCAGCGCCCCGCCCTGGCAGCAGGGGCAGGAGCAGTCGGTGTCGACGATGTCGGTGCTCGAGGAGTCGGCCGGCGAGCTCGCGGTCGTCGGTCGGGTCAGCGGGATGGGCAAGGGCGAGCGCATCCAGGCCGTCCGCTTCTTCGGCGACCTCGCCACGGTCGTGACCTTCCGCCAGACCGACCCGCTCTACGTCCTCGACCTGTCCGACCCGGTCGCGCCGAGGCTGCTCGGTGAGCTCAAGGTGCCGGGCTTCTCGACGTACCTGCATCCCCTCGGCGGCGACCTGCTGCTCGGTCTCGGGATGGACGCCGACGAGAAGACCGGGCGCACCACGGGGATGCAGCTGTCGGTCTTCGACCTCAGTGACCGCAGCGCCCCACGGCAGGTCGACCGGCTCAGCCTCGGCGAGGGCTGGAGCCAGGCGCTCGACGACAGCCGTGCCTTCGGCTACGACCCGCAGCGCCGGCTCGCGCTGCTGCCCTTCATGCAGTACCGCGACCAGCAGGCGTCCGCGCTCGGCGTGCGGATCGGCGCGGACGGCACCCTCACCGAGGCCGGCCGGCTGGAGGTCCACCCGAGCACGCCGACGACGCGGGTGCTGCACGACGCCGACCGGGTCTACGCCGTGAGCGAGTCCGGCATCGCCGCGGGCCGCTCCACCGACCTCGACCGCACCGGCGCCGTCACGTTCCCGAGGTAGGCGCCTCGGTCAGGGCGTCGAGCGCGAGGGCGAACCGCTCGCCGAGCACGCCGTAGCCCCAGGTCGACGGGTGCAGCCGGTCGCCGGACAGGAAGCGGCGCGGCAGCCCCTCGGCCCATCCCTCGGTGATCGGTGAGGCGAAGGGCACGTCGAGCTCGTCGGCCACCGACGCCACGACCCCGTCGACGGGCCCGCGCAGCCGCACCCCCGGCGGGTCGTAGGCGCCGATGAGCACGAGCTCGGCGTCGGGCGCGCGGTCGCGCACCAGCGCGACGACCTCGCGGACCCGCGCAGCGACCAGCTCCGGATCGGCCCGCCAGTCGTTGTGCCCGCCCTCGACCACGACCACGTCGTACGACGTGAGGTACCTGCGCGCCAGGCGCTCGCCGTAGGTGCTGCCCGGTCGCGGACCCTCGTTGACGTAGCCGGTGCCGCCGACGCCGTCCACATCGATGGTCCAGCCGAGCCGGCGCGCCGCGACGCGGGCCATCACCGGTCGGCGCGGCTTCGCGCCGACGCCCTCAAGGATGCTGTCGCCGACGACGAGCGCGTGCACCGGTGCGTCGGCGACAGCCGGGCGCGACGTCGCGGTGGGCAGCCCGAGCAGCGCCGCCACGAGCAGCACCGGAAGGACGGGGAGCCGCCCTGCCTGGCGGTCCCGCTGGCGCCCCCTCTCGCGTCCCATGGGGGAAGCCTCGGCGGCGCGAGGCCGCTGCCGCAGCCGGACGACACGAGCGTCACCCGATGGTGAGGGCCCTAAGTCGACGAACTTCTGACATATCCCGCTCAACACCCCGACGCGGGGGTGGGCAGTCGATTCAGGACTGCGCCCCCTGACCGGCGCCGAGCTGGTGGTGCTGCTCGGAGGCGACAACGCGGTGACCCGTCCGGCTCTGAGGACCCCGCTGCCTGACCTCTCCACCGTCGGGCTGCTCACGCTCGATGCCCACCACGACGTACGCGGCTTCCACGGCGGGCCGACCAACGGCACCCCGGTGCGGGGCCTGATCGAGGACGGTCTGCTCGGGGCTCACGTGGTGCAGGTCGGGATCGGAGACCTCACCAACTCACGGGCCTACCGCACCTGGTGCGACGAGCAGGCTCACCTGCGCGGGCTTGTTGTGGGACTACGCCAGTTGCCAGTAAGTCCTCCTTCTTGTGATCAGTTCGTGCCATGGTGCAAAGGATTAGGTGCGTTCATCCTCGACGGCGAGGGCGGCTGCGCTCGCGTCAGAAGAGAGCAGGCACGTTGACCGAGGACAGAGAGAGCGGGCCGGGGGTGATACTGCTCGTCGAGGACGACCCAGACCACGCCTTCCTCATCCGCCGTCAGCTGGCCGAGCACGACCTGGGTCGCCGCGAGCTGGTCCACCTCACCACCGCGGCCGCCGCGGCACTGCGCCTGGCCGCCGGCGATGTCGCCTGCGTGATCCTGGACCTCTCGCTGCCGGACGCCAAGGGCATGGAGGGCCTCAACGTGCTGCGGGCGGTCGACCCGGCGGTCCCGATCGTCGTCCTGACCGGCCTCGACAGCGAGACGGTCGGGTTGAACGCGCTGAAGATGGGCGCGCAGGACTACCTCGTCAAGGGCCAGCACGCGACAGACTCCCTCGGTCGCTCGGTGATGTTCGCGATGGAGCGCGCTCGTCGCCAGCAGTCCGAGCGCACCCAGCTGCAGCTGGGCACCCGGCTGGCCGTGCGTGAGGCGCAGCTGTCCGAGGCGCAGCGGCTTGCCCGGCTGGGCAGCTGGGAGTGGGACCTGGTCTCCGGTTACGTGGCCTGGTCGCAGGAGCTCCTGCGCCTCACGGGTCTCCCCGAGGCACAGGGCGAAGCGGCCTTCGAGGCCTACCTCGGCCTCGTCCTTGCCCACGAGCGTCGGAGCGTGGCGCGCCTGTTCACGCCGGCGGAGGCCGGACAGACCCCGATCGTCGTCCGTCACCGCATCGATCCGGTGAACGGCCCGACCCGCTGGGTGCTGGGGCACATGACGGCGGCGGCGTGGGACGACGGCGGCCTCGTCACCCGGATCCTCGGCACGATGCAGGACATCACCGAGCAGAAGACCGCAGAGGACCGCCTCGCGCACCAGGCGCTGCACGACGGGTTGACCGGCCTCGTCAACCGCGGAGTGCTCCTCGACCGGCTCACCCGGGTGCTCTCGCGGTCGCGCGGCGATGCCTCTCTGGTGGCGGTCATCTTTCTCGACCTCGACCAGTTCAAGTGGATCAACGACAGTCACAGCCACCTGGCCGGTGACCACCTGCTCATCGAGGTGGCGCGCAGGCTCGAGCAGGCTGTGCGCCCCAGTGACACGCTGGCCCGGTTCGGAGGAGACGAGTTCGTCGTCCTGTGCGAGCGGCTGCAGGTCGAGTCCGAGGTCCTCGAGCTGGCCGAGCGGATGGGGGCAATTCTCGCCGAGCCGTTCGTCCTCAGTGGCGGCTCGCCCACCGGCGGCGAGGTCGTGACGGTGACCGCCAGCATGGGCGTGGCCACCGCCCAGCCAGGGTCCGGCGCGGTGGCCGAGCTGTTGGTCCGGGACGCGGACATCGCGATGTACCGCGCCAAGGAGCTGGGTCGGTCTCGGTTCGAGATCTTCGATGAGGCCATGCGCGAGCGCGCGACGTCCCGTCTGCGCACGCAGAAGGACCTCAGCAGGGCGCTGAAGGCCAACGAGCTCGAGGTCCACTTCCAACCGGTCGTGGACATGGCCACCGGCCAGATGACGGGCTCGGAAGCGCTCGTGCGCTGGCAGCACCCCGAGCGCGGCCTGCTGCTGCCGGACTCGTTCATCCCGGTCGCCGAGGAGTCGGGACTCATCGTCGCGCTCGGCGCTTTCGTGCTCGAACGCGCCTGTCAGGTGACGGCGATGTGGAACGCCACTCGCCAGACCCCCCTGACGGTGGCGGTCAACCTGTCCGCCCGACAGCTCAACCATCCGGACCTCGTCGCTGTGGTCGGAGCGGCGCTGCGCCGCACCGGGTTGCCGTCTGAGCTGCTGGGCCTCGAGGTCACCGAGACCGTGGTCATGGAAGACCCCCAGGCCAGCGGACGCTTGCTGCAGGAGCTGCGCAGCCTCGGGGTCTCCGTCGCCATCGACGACTTCGGCACCGGCTACTCCTCGCTCGCCTACCTGCACGCCTTACCGCTCGACCAGCTCAAGGTGGACCGCTCGTTCGTCCAGGCCATGAGCGAAAACGGAGTCGGGATGGCCATCACCTCTGCCATCGTGGCGCTGGCCAAGGGCCTCGACCTGTCCGTGCTGGCCGAGGGGGTTGAGACGGTGGAGCAGCGCGACCTGCTCATCCACCTCGGGGTGACCTCCGCGCAGGGTTGGCTCTGGGGGCGTGCTGTCCCCGCGCACGAGTGCGGATGGGCGCAGCAGCCACCCTTGTCCGTCCAGCTGGAAGGCGCTGCTACTGCCGTGCCTCAAGCCCGCAAACCCGCGGCCCCCGTGTCGAACGGAGCCTCGTGATGGACGGCTACAGCCCGGAGCTGCGGGCCTTCCTCCTCGCCGTCAGCGGCATCGAACTCATCGTCTGCATCGCCGTGGTCGCGGTGTTGGCGCGCCGTTGGCATCGCCAGCGGTCGGCTGTGACCGCCTCAGTGCTCAGCGTCTACGTGGTGTTCGCGCTCGTGCTGGCGATGGGCTTCTTCACGCCGGAGCAACCGCGCGGCTGGGGGGCGTTCTTCGTCGATGTGCAGATCTGCCTGCTGCTGCTGATTCCGTTCCTGCTCGCCGAGTTCACCTGGTTGCTCGGGGGCACCGGGCTGTGGACGCATCGACTCGTCGTCGGCCTGCTGGTCGTGCAGGTCCTGGCGACCCTGGCGACGCCGCCGCTGCCAGAGCCGGGGCAGCCGCGGCCCGCGTGGGCCCAGGCCTTCGTCGCGCTCGTCGTCCTGGCGTGGAACGTGCAGGCGTTCATTGCGGCCCGGGGGCTGTGGAAGCTCAGCCGCGGCCAGTCGTCGGTCGTCCGCAACCGGCTGCGCACCCTGAGCGCGGGGGCGATCCTCCTGGCCCTCACGCTGGTCGTGTCGGGGGCGACTGGGGGGACCGCAGCGTCGTGGGTGACCGTGACGATTTCGGTCCTCGGCCTGCTCTCGGTCCTGCTCTACGTACTGGCCTTTGTGGCACCCTGGTTCTTGCGGGTGCTGTGGCGGCAGGGAGACCTCGCTGCGCTTTCCCGCGCCGAGCGAGGCCTCATGCAGGCTCTGACCCGGCACGACGTCGCCGAGACGATCGTGCCCGTGCTGGCCGATGCCTTCGGCGGCAGCGGGGCCGCGCTGCTGGACGGCGCGGGCAGCGTCGTACGACTGAGCGGCTCGGTGGACGCCGAGCAGATCGCGGCGGCCCACGCGGCCGAGGCCGGAGACGAGCAAGTCAGCGAGCCCGTGCTCGGGGTGCTGACGGCTCGGCTGAGCAGCGGCTGGCTGGTCGTGACCTCGGGGATCCTGGCTCCCGCGGTCGGCAATGACGAGGCCGAGCTCCTGGGGCGGGTAGCGACGCTCGTTGACCTCGCGTTGCAGCGGGTCGACCTCTTCGAGCAGGAACGCGCCAGCCGCGAGGCCGCCGAGGCCGCCAACGAGGAGCTCGAGACGCTGCTCTACAGCGTTTCCCACGACCTGCGCAGCCCGCTCATCTCGGTCCTGGGCTACCTGGACTTCCTCAAGCAGGAGTATGGCGATGCCCTGACAGGCGAGGCGCCGCACTACCTCGAGCGGATCAGTGTCAACGCGATGTACATGCAGAGCCTGATCGCTGACCTGCTCGAGCTGTCACGCATCGGCCGGATCGAACCCGATCCGCAGGTCGTCGACCTGAGCGGCGTAGCGGAGGAGGTCTGCGAGGGCGCCCGCCTGCGCGCGCCGCAGGCTCACCTGGAGGTCGTGGGTGACCTGCCCCTGATCACCGTGAGCGACGTGCGCGTCCGCCAGCTCCTCACCAACCTCGTCGACAACGCCCTCAAGCACGGCGGCCGGCCTACCATCCGCGTCACCATCAGCCTCGAGCCTGGCCAGGACGGGTGCTTCGTCCTCCGCGTCGCCGATGACGGACGCGGTGTGCCGGTCGAGTACCGCGCCCGTGTGCTGCGCGTGTTCGAGCGGCTGAACGCGCCGAAGTCGAGCACTGGCACCGGCATCGGGCTGGCGATCTGCAAGCGGATCGCCGAGAGCCTGGGCGGCTCGGTGGCGGTCGGCGGTCCTGCCGACGGTGACACCACGGGCACCACCGTCGACATCAGCTTGCCTGTGCACCTGCTCGTCTCCCGCACATTGCCCGAGCCCCGGGACGCTGCGACCGCAGCACCTAAGCCTGCTGTGGAGGTAGCGCTATGAAAGCTCGAATCCTGGTTGCTGAGGATGACGCGGACCACGCCTTCTTCACGGTGCGGGCCTTCCACGACGCCCACGGCGCCGGCGTGGAGATCGTGACCGTCAAGGACGGCGAGGAGGCTCTGGACTTCCTGCACCGGAGGGGCGACTACGCCGACGCGGAGCGGCCCCACCTGGTGGTGCTGGACCTGAAGATGCCGAAGGTCAACGGACTCGAGGTGCTCGAGGCCATCAAGGGCGACGCGTCCCTGTGCACGATCCCGACGGTCGTGCTGTCGTCCTCGGATCGTCCGGAGGACGTCCGCGACAGCTACGAGCGCCAGGCCAACAGCTACGTCACCAAGCCCGCGAGCCTCAGCGGGCTGCGGGAGGGCGTGCAGCAGATGGCGCGCTACTGGATCGACGTCTCGACGCTGCCGGAGCAGGATCCTGCTCAGAGAAGCCGCTGAGGGGCGGCAAGAGGGTCTGGGCTGGTGGACCGGTCGATCGCGCGGTCGCAGGTGCGGTCAGGCCTGGGGTCAGCTTGCGGCGATGATCGCGCGGTTGGTCGTGACCGTTGACGGGGCTGCCGCCGCGGCTCGGGGTGAATCGAACAGTGCTCTTGTCCGATACGATGCGCCACGTGGAGAGATCGCTTGAGCAGGTGGAGTACGTCCCGGAGCCCGAGACGTTCTCGCGCGCGGTTGACCTGATGACGGCCTACGTCCGTCGCGAAGACGGTGCCTACACCGGTCTCATGGAGGCGGCTCGCGACGACCCCGAGGCCATGACGCAGTCGCTCATCGCCCTGGGTGCGGTGCTGCTCGACATCGCTGCGGGGGCCTTCCACCTCACCCCCGACGAGATGCTCGGGAAGGTGTCGCACGGCATCCGCGAGAGCGTCGGAGGCGCGGAAGGCTGATGTCGGGCAGGCTGGGCGCATGACGCTCGAGCCGCGACTGCTGCGCGACGGCACGCCCGTGGTGCTTCGGCGGCTGCAGCCCCACGACAGGGAGGGCCTGCGCGCGGCCTACCTCCGGCTGTCGCCCGAGTCCCGCTACCACCGCTTCCTCGCGCCGGTGCCTCGGCTCACCCCGACGATGCTCGACCAGCTCGTCGACCGCGTCGACGACGTCGACCACGTCGCCCGGCTGCTCGTCAGCGCCACCAACGGCGAGGACATCGCGGTCGGGCGCTTCGTGCGCGACCGACTCCGCCCGGAGCTCGCGGAGGTCGCCTTCACCGTCGCCGACGACCGGCACGGGATCGGTGCGGGCAGCGCGCTGTGCGACGGTCTCGTCGCGGCGGCGCTCGAGCGGGGCGTCACCGGTTTCACGGCGCTGCTGCTCGCCGAGAACACCGCCGCGCTGCACCTCATGGCCCGCGCCGGGGAGGTCGTGCAGCGCACCCTCGACCACCCGGGGACGGTCGAGGTCGAGGTCGCGCTGCGCCCGCCGCCGGTGCCACCACCCCCGCTCGTCGCCGATCACTAGTCTCCGGCAGGTGAGCACCCTCGCCGACGTCGTGGCCGTCCTCGACGGGCTCTACCCCCCGCCGTGGGCGGAGCCCTGGGACGCCGTCGGCCTGGTCTGCGGCGACCCCGACCAGGACGTACGCCGGGTGCTGCTCGCCGTCGACCCCGTCGAGGCCACCGTCACCGAGGCGCTCGACGGTGGCTACGACCTGCTGCTCACCCACCACCCGCTCTACCTCAAGGGCACGTCGTCGGTCGCGGCGACGACCCCCAAGGGCCGGCTCGTCCACCGCCTCATCTCCGGTGGCTGCGCCCTGCACGTCGCGCACACCAACGCCGACGTCGCCGACCCCGGGGTCTCCGACGCGCTCGCCGCGGCGATCGGGCTGGTCGACCTGCGCCCGCTGCAGGCCCTGCCCGCGGACCCCCTCGACAAGCTCGTCGTCTTCGTCCCCACGGCGTCGCGCGACGCCCTGCTCGACGCGCTGGCCGCAGCGGGTGCCGGGGCGGTCGGCGACTACGACCGCTGCGCGTGGACGACGACGGGCACCGGCACCTTCCGGCCGCTGCCCGGGGCGGTGCCGACCGTCGGCCGGGTGGGGGAGGTGGCCGTCGTGGCGGAGGACCGCCTCGAGCTGGTGCTGCCGCGCGCCCGCCGGTCCGCTGTCGTCGCGGCGTTGCGGGCCGCGCACCCCTACGAGGAGCCGGCCTTCGACCTGCTCGAGCTGGCCGGGCTGCCCGGCCCCCGCGGCCTCGGCCGGGTGGGGGAGCTGCCGTCGCCGATGGCGCTCGCGGACTTCGCCGAGCACGTCGCCCGCAGCCTGCCTGCGACGGCCGGCGGCATCCGCGTCGCGGGCGGCGACGGCCGTGCTGTGAGCACCGTCGCGGTCTGCGGCGGGTCCGGCGACTCGCTGCTGGGGGCGGCCGCCCGCTCGGGTGCGCAGGCCTACCTCACCGCCGACCTGCGCCACCACCCGGCGAGCGAGGCGCCCGAGGGCCTCGCCCTGCTCGACGCCGCCCACTGGGCCACCGAGCACCCCTGGCTCACCGACGCCGCGGTGCGGCTCGCGACCGCCGCTAACGTGAGCACGACGGTCTCGACGACCGTGACCGACCCCTGGCACATGAGGAGCCCGCAGCCGTGAAGGCCGACCCGTTCGTCCAGCTCAGGCTGCTCGACCTCCAGGCGCTCGACAGCGCCCTCGACCGCCTCGCCCACAAGCGCAAGACGCTGCCGGAGATCGCCGAGATGGCCCGCCTCGAGGGGCTGGTCGACGCGCTGCGCGACGACCTCGTGCGCGCCGAGACCGAGGTGTCGGACCTGCAGCGCGACCTCACCAAGGTCGAGGCCGAGGTTGAGCAGGTCCGCGCCCGGCGCGCCCGCGACGAGGAGCGGCTCGCCTCCGGCGCCATCACGCAGCCCAAGCAGCTGCAGGACCTCGAGCACGAGGTCGCGACCCTCACCCGCCGTCAGTCCGACCTCGAGGACGGCGAGCTCGAGGTCATGGAGCGGCTCGAGGCCGCCCAGGCCGTCCTCGACGAGCACACCGCCGCGCGCAGCGGTCACCTCGCGGCGCGCTCGGAGGCCGAGGCCGCGCGCGACGTGGCCTTCGTCGAGATCGACGCCGACATCGTCCGCATCACGGCGGAGCGCGCCGAGATGGCCGCGACCTTCCCCGACGACCTGCTCGCGCTCTACGAGAAGATCCGCTCCGCCGAGGGTGGTGTCGGGGCGGGCGCGATCGGCCGCGGTGCCTGCGGCGGCTGCCGGCTCGACCTGATGGGCAACGAGAAAGCCGCGATCCGCGCGGCCGCCGTCGACGAGGTGCTGCGCCACGAGGAGTGCGGCCGCATCATGGTGCGGACCGCCGAGTCGGGTCTGTGATCTCGCGCGTCGTCGTCGAGGCCGACGGCGGCTCGCGCGGCAACCCTGGGCCCGCGGGCTACGGCGCGGTCGTGCTCGACGGCGTCACCGGCGAGGTCCTCGCCGAGCGGGCAGCGGGGATCGGGGTGGCGACCAACAACGTCGCGGAGTACGCCGGGTTGATCGCGGGCCTCACCGCCGCGCTGGAGCTCGGTGCCGCCGACGTCGACGTGCGGATGGACTCCAAGCTCGTCGTCGAGCAGATGTCGGGCCGCTGGCAGGTCAAGCACCCGTCGATGAAGCCGCTCGCGAAGGAGGCCTCCGAGCTGGTCCGGCGCCTCGAGCGGGTGCGCTTCTCCTGGATCCCCAGGGAGAAGAACAAGCTCGCCGACGCCCTCGCCAACGCCGCGATGGATGCCGCCGCGCGCGGCGAGGTCTGGGTCTCGGCGGGGGCGTCGCAGCCCGATGACGCGGCCTCCGCCTGGCTCGCCGAGCACGACGTGGCCCCCGTCGCGCCCGTGCCGGAGACGACCCCCAACCGGCTGTCGGGCTGGCAGGACTCGCCCGCGCCGCCCACCACGACCTGGCTGCTGCGCCACGGGCAGACGGTGCTGTCGGTCGAGAAGCGCTTCTCCGGTGTCGGTGACCAGGAGCTCACCGAGGTCGGCCGCGCCCAGGCCGCCGCGGCCGCGCGTCGGGTCACGACCCTCGGCGCCGTCGTCGTCGTCACCTCACCCGTGCGCCGGGCCCGCCAGACCGCCGAGGCGGTCGCGGCCGCTGCCGGCCTCGAGCTCGTCGTCGAGGACGGCTTCCGGGAGACCGACTTCGGCGACTGGGAGGGCTACACCTTCGGCGAGGTCCGCCAGCAGTGGCCGCGCGAGCTCGACGCCTGGCTCGCCGACACCGCAGTGGCCCCGCCCTACGGCGAGTCCTTCGACGCCACCGCCACCCGGGTCCGCCAGGCCCGCGACCGCGTCATCCGCACCCACCCCGGCAAGACGGTCGTCGTGGTCTCCCACGTGACGCCCATCAAGACGCTGCTGCGCTTCGCCCTCGACGCTCCGCCATCGGCGCTCTACCGGATGCACCTCGACCTGGCCTGCCTGTCGCAGGTGCAGTGGTTCGCCGACGGGCCGGCGGTGGTCCGCTCGCTCAACGACACCGCCCACCTCGGCGACCTGCCTCGCTGAGGCGTCATGCGCTTGCCAGCTCCCGCCCGACCAGGCGGAGCTCGGCGAGTGCCCGACTCGGCGCGGGGGAGCGCCTCGGCCAGCGCTCGCGTCGCGTCGAGGAACGGGTCGTCACGACCACAGCTCAGGCGTACGACGACGTCGGTGAGCGCCCGCGGCTGCGCGACGATGTCGTGCGCCCGGAAGTCGGCCTCGTCGTCGAACGCCCCGGGTCGCACGTCGGCGTAGCGGCGGAACAGCGCGGGGCTACGTGCTCCTGGGTGGACCGCTGAAGGTCGTGTGGTCGGTGAGCCAGGTGGTGATGTGCTCGAGCGCCAGAGCGAGAGCCTCGATGAGCGCGGTGTGCGGTGGCTTCCCGCTGTGAGCGTCGTGCTCGATCTCGGCGCACAGGCGTGCGAGGCCGACGGCCCCGAGCATGCTGGCGGACCCTCGCACCGTGTGGGCGAGCGTGCGAACGGTCTCGAGGTCGTGTAGCTGCGCGGCCTCGGTCAGCGCGTCCACGCTCACGGGAGTGTCTCGAAGGAAGATCGCCACGAGGCTGCGGAGGTCCTCACCTGTGCCGTCGAGCTCGCGGAGCTGCTCGAGGGCCCGCTCGTCGAAGTCACCCGCCTCAGGCGCGGACGGTCCCTGCGGACCGACGACCGGGGTGTCGGTGGCGAGCAGGCGGTTGAGCGCGGTGTACAGCTCGTGGTGGTCGATCGGCTTGGTGACGTGGGCGTCCATGCCGGCGGCGAGGGCGCGCTCGGCGTCGCCCGCCAGGGCGCTGGCGGTGACCGCGATGATCGGGCTCCGCCGGCCGTCGCCCTCGCGGCGTCGGATCTCGCGAGCCGCCGCGTAGCCGTCCATGACCGGCATCTCGCAGTCCATCAGGACGGCCCCGTAACGACCGCGGGCGACCGCTTCCACCGCTTCGGCGCCGTTGGCGACCCCGTCGACGGCGTAGCCCGCTTTCTCGAGGATCAGCGTCGCCAGACGCAGGTTCATGGCGTTGTCGTCGGCGACCAGCACCCGGGTGCCGTTCGCGGCAGGTGCCGCTCCGTCGCTGGTCGCGCGAGGTGTCGCGGTGCGGCTCGGGACGGCCCCGATCGCTGACCCGATCGCGTCGAAGAGCTGGGAGCGGCGGACCGGTTTCACCAGGAATCGCGCCACGTTGACCGTGTCTCGGCCTCGGGCCGCGTCTCGACCTCCCGCCGAGGAAAGGATGATGACCGGTGGCGGGTGTTCGAGCTCCCGGGCGAGGTCGTCGGCGAGCTCAAGGCCATCGCGGCCAGGCATGATGTAGTCGGAGAGGACCACGTCGAACGGCTTCCCGGCGGTCTCGGCGTCGCGGGCGAGGGTGAGCGCGTCGACGGCGTTGGACGCCTCGGCTGCCTCCGGCCCCCACGCCGCCATGTGGGCAGCGAGCACGGTCAGGTTGGCGGGGATGTCGTCGACGAGCAGTACCCGGGTGCGGCGCAGCCGCCCAGCCCGGCTCACGACGGGCGTCCCGCGGCCCGGGGCGAGGCGGGCGGTGAACGTGAACGTCGACCCGACACCGGGGGTGCTCTCGACGGAGACGGTGCCGCCCATCAGCTCGACGAGACGACGTACGATGGCCAGACCGAGCCCGGTGCCGCCGTAGCGTCGGGTGGTCGACGAGTCGGCCTGGGTGAAGCTGGCGAAGATCTTGGCGCGGATCTCATCGGTCATGCCGATGCCGGTGTCGCGCACCTCGCCACGGATCTCGAACCCGTCACCGGCGGCCGCGGCGGTGCAGGCGATCACGACTTCGCCGGTGGCGGTGAACTTGATGGCGTTACCCGCCAGGTTGATGAGCACCTGACGGAGCCGGGTGGGGTCGCCCCGCAGGACGGGGGGTGGATCAGGATCGACGGCGACGATCAGCTCCAGGCCCTTGGCGTGGGCGGATTCGGCCAGCAGCTCGGCCACCTCCTCCACCACCGTCGCCAGCTCGAAGTCGATCTCCTCGAGCTACTCCGTCGGCGACATCGTGGGCTACCGCGTCCCTGAGGGGACCTTCGGTGCCGGCAACGTCGTCATCCACCGGCTCATGGGCGGCGACGGACGCGCCGGGTGGCGCACCCAGGGCGACAACCGCACCAGCCCCGACCCCTGGCGACCGACCGACGACGACATCGCCGGACGGCTCGTGTGGTCCACGCCAGGGGGCGGCAGCGTGCTGTCACGAGCTGCCGAGCCGGTCCCGCTGGGCCTGCTCTGCGGCGGCCTCACGGCCCTCGTCCTCGCCTGGCCGGACCGCAAGCGCAAGGCCACGGCTCCCGCGGCCGAGGTCCTTCCTCGGGGGCCCGGGCCGCAGGTCGTCGTCGTACGCCGGACCGCGCGCGGGTCCTGGCAGCCCACCGACCTGCCGAGTCACGCCGAACTCGTGGGCGGGGCGCACGTCCGGGCGACCCCGGCCCCGACAGGCTGTCGACCAGCGCTGAGCGCGCACCGCGTGCAGATGCGGCCCACCCTGCGCCGTGCCTGGGCCTGTACCGATCTTCCGGGGGCCGAGGACCGACGGGTGCCGGCAGCTGCCGTTCACTGCTGACCACCAGTCGTCCACCGGATCTCATGCGGTCGGCCGTAGGTCGTCGGTCTGGCCCAGAGCAAGACCGCGTGTCTGGTGCCGCTGCTGGGTGCCGCGGCCGGTGCTTCACGGGCAAGCCCGGCGTACGTCGTCTCCGGGGCGCGCCGCGCGCGCGGTGCTGCGTCGCCTTCCCGTGGTGGCGTCGTTCGTCGTGGTTCTGGCTGTCTGCCACGTCCCGACGCTCCCCGCGGGGCAGTCGAGCGACCGGTCAACCTGAGGGGGGCGATCGGTACGCCTGGGGCTGTGGCCACCTACCCCGTGCCGACGAAGGAACAGGTGCACCTGTGCAGCACAGCCCGCTCTACATCCCACCGACCCGTCAGGACCCTCCCGTGACCGACAGCTGCAAGGTTCTCGCCAAGTGGAACGGCTACTGCGCTGACTGCGAGCGCCAGCGCCCCCTGGTGCTCGTCGAGCGCGGCTGCTTCGGTGTTGCTGCCTGGCTCCGGGGTCTCGGCAGTGAGGACCGCACCCTCTGCTATGCCTGCCGGGTCTGTGGGCGGGTCGAGCAGGTACCTGCGACTGCGGCTGAGGACGCGCGCTACGACGCCACCTTGCCACGGTGGCCTGACCTGGACCTCGTCGCGGAGGTCGCTCTGCTGCAGGCGACCGCCGCAGCTCATCTCCCCGGGGGCAACGGTGACCCGGCGTCCGGTCGGCGGGCCGAACCGCCGACACGGATCTGGGAGGATCCACATCTGGCGGCCGCCGCGGAGCTCTCCGCACTGGTGATGTACGACGTCCCCCGCCCAGCGCACCTACACATCCATCCGGACGGCCCTCCGACGGCGCCGCCGATGGAGGCCATCCTGCCCACGGATGTGCCAGAGCCGCGCGAACCCCTGTTGCCGTCGGCTGTGCCTGACCAGCGGATGCCGCGGAAGTCCGCTGAACGCGAGCCCTCTCCTGGCAGGAGGTCGGCGATCGTCCTTGTCGTGAGCCGTGCACCCATGGCAGCGCCCTTGCGACCCACCGATCTGGTGTTGCTCGGCCTGGCGGCCTGACGCCCGAACGTCAGGCCAGGTGTCCTGTCCTCCTCCGCCAGGGCCACGGACGTCGTGTTCGACGTGATGGGCTGGCTCAGCTGACCCGCGCCTTATCGGGCCTACGCCGGGAGCCGACTCGGCCCCGTCGTACGCTGGTCGTGGGACGAGTCGGCCGGACGGTCGCGGCAGCAATCCAGCTGTCGAGGAAAGTCCGGGCTCCACAGGGCAGGGTGGTCGCCAACAGCGACCCGGGGTGACCCGCGGGAAAGTGCCACAGAGAACAAACCGCCGGTGCTCGCACCGGTAAGGGTGAAACGGTGGGGTAAGAGCCCACCAGCGCCCGGGGTGACCCGGGCGGCTCGGCAAACCCCACCCGGAGCAAGGTCAAGAGGGGCTCCTCCGGGAGCCCTGCGGAAGCGCTTGAGGGCTGCCCGCCCGAGCTTCCGGGTAGACCGCACGAGGCCGTTGGCAACAGCGGTCCCAGATGGATGACCGTCGCTCCCGCCCTCGGGCGGGAGAACAGAACCCGGCTTACAGGTCGGCTCGTCCCCCCAAGACCCCCGGCCGCCCACATCACGTGCACGACGCGGTCTCTCGGGCGCCGTGTCGCGGTGACAGGGCGCGGGCGGGCAGCCCCATGAGGTCGTGTGACGTGGCTGGTCGGGCGGCACACCGGGTTGACACGCGTCCCTCGGACGACGCGTGGCTCGAGACAGTGGTGCGATTGCCCTCATCTGTGGCACTCTGCCCCGCATCCGCACCATGATCATCGACCGAGAGGCACTCTGTCTCGTACCGGGTTTGATGGAGACCATCAAGCCACGGAGGATCAAGAATGGCGGCACCACGGAAGTACCCGGAGGAGCTTCGGGAGCGCGCGATCAGGCTGACGCTGGACGCTCGGAAGGACCCGGCCGCTCGGTCGGG
>JAUYQP010000027.1 GCA_030697205.1 Mycobacteriales bacterium | reverse complement strand
CCCGCCCGCCCCGCCCGCTCACACGGCGAGATGTGGCGATCATGCACGCGGAGGCCCCTTGGGTGATCGCCACTTCCGCGGCTCGGCGGTGCGCCCGCGTCCCCGTCCGGCGGAGATGTGGCGATCATGTGCGCTCGGGATCGCTCGATGATCGCCACACCCGGCAACGGTGGTGAGCGGGCGTCGCTGCAGGCCTACCTCGACCGGCAGCGCGAGCTCGTCCACTGGAAGCTCGCCGGCTTGTCAAACGACGACGCCCGCGCCGTCGCGACGCCGAGCGGGCTGACGGTCCACGGCATCGTCCGCCACCTCGAGAACGTCGAGCGCTCCTGGTGGCGCGACGTCATGGTCGGCGAGCAGGGCCTGTCCTTCGACTGGACCGAGGCCGACCCGGACGGCGAGCTGCACGTCCCCGACGACGTCGCGCTGGCCGACCTGCTCGACGCCTACCGCGCCGAGTGCGCGCGCTGCGACGCGGCGATCGCCGACCTTCCGCTGGACGCGCTCTCGACCCGAGGCGACCGGTCGCTGCGCTGGGTCTACCTGCACCTCGTCGAGGAGACCGCACGCCACCTCGGCCACCTCGACCTGCTCTGCGAGCTCGCCGACGGCCGCACCGGTGAGGACCCGGGCGACGGACCTGTCGAGGGGCCGGCCGGGGCATGACCGCGCCGCACGCCGCCGCCGGCCTCGCCGACGAGGTCGCCCGCTCGGGCCGGGTCCGCGCGTTCCTGCGCCTCGTCGTCATCGAGCACTCGGTCTTCGCGCTCCCCTTCGCCTTGCTCGCCGCCCTCACCGCGTGCTCGACGTCCTCGGTGTCGAGCACGACCTCGCGCGACGCTGGACCGGCGAGCTGGGGGCGGCCCGCCTGGTTAGGTGAGGATGCCCTAACCTGGCTCGCGTGCAGCTCTTCGTCTTCACCGCCCGGCCGGCTCTCGCCCGCGACCTCGTGCGCGCCGGCGCCGATGGGGTCATCCTCGACTGGGAGCGGCGCGGCAAGGCCCGCCGCCAGCAGGGCCACGACACCCAGATCAACGCCGACACGCCCGCCGACCTTTCCGTGGTCCGTGCCGCGACCGACGGTCGGGTGCTGACGCGCATCAACGGCTACGGCCCGTGGACCGCAGCCGAGGTCGACGAGGCCGTCGCGCGTGGCACCGACGAGCTGCTGCTGCCGATGGTCCGCACCCCCGAGGAGGTCGACCGGGTGCTCGACCTCGTCGCAGGCCGGGTCGGCCTCGGCATCCTCGTCGAGACGCAGGCCGCGGTCCGCTGCGCCGCCGAGCTCGCCGCCCGGCCGCTGTCGCGCCTCTACGTCGGGCTCAACGACCTCCGCATCGACCGCGGCTCCACCGAGCTGTTCGCCCCGCTCGTCGACGGCACCGTCGAGGCCGTGCGCTCCGCAGTCACCGCGCCCTTCGGTGTCGCGGGCGTCACCGTCCCCGGCGGCGGCCACCCCGTCCCGACCCGGCTGCTGCAGGCCGAGCTGGCCCGCCTCGACGCGGGCTTCACCTTCCTGCGCCGCGCCTTCCTCGCCGACACGGGCGCCGGCACCCCCGCCGACAGCCGCGGGGTCGACCTCGCGCCCGCCGTCGCCGCGATCCGTGCTGAGGCGGCCGCGATGCGCGCCCGCACCGGCCTCGACGTCGCGCGCGACCGTGCCGATCTGTGCCAGCGCCTCGACCGGGTGCTCGTCCCGGCATGACCCGCGCGCTCGTCACGGGCGCCGGCGGCTTCGTCGGCCGCCACCTCGTCGACCGGCTGCGCGCCGACGGCTGGGACGTGGTCGCGCTCACCCGCCGCGACGCCGACCTGTCGGACCGGCTCGCTCTCGAGCACGTCGTACGACGTACCTCCTGCGACGTCGCCCTGGTCCTGCACGCCGCGAGGGGCAAGGCGACCCCGGACGAGCGGGCGACGACCGCTGCGGTCAACGCGTCGTCGGCGGGCTGGCTGGTCGAGGCGCTGCCGGACAGCTGCGCGGCGGTGGTCAGGCTCGGGTCGTCGACGGAGTACGCCGCGGCCGCAGTCCCGCTCACCGAGGACGCGGCGGTGCAGCCGCGCGGGTTCTTCGGCGCCACCAAGGCCGCCGGGTCGCTGCTGCTGCAGGCCACGGCCGCCGAGCGCGGGATCCGGTCGGTGGTGCTGCGGGCGTTCCAGGTCTACGGCCCGGGCGACCACGCGGGGCGGCTCGTGCCGACCGTGCTGCGGGCCGCCGCGTCAGGGGATGTGCTGCCGCTGACCGCGCCGGGCGCGCGCCGCGACTGGGTGTGGATCGGTGACGTCGTCGACGCCTGCGTGCGCGCGGCGACCCGTGACGTCGACGGGGTCGTCAACGTCGGCACCGGCACCCAGACCGCCAACGAGGAGCTGGCCGAGCTGGCCGCGCGGGTCACCGGGCGCCCGGTCGCGGTCGACGTCGGCGCCCACCCCGGCCGCGAGTGGGACACCGGCGACTGGGTCTGCGACCCGACCCGCGCCCGCACGGTGCTCGGTTGGGAGCCGACGGTCGACCTCGCCGAGGGGTTGCGCCGCACGTGGGTGGCCGACCACGCGGGCGACGACGCGAGATGATCACCAAGCCGGTCGCGATCTGCCCCGTCTACGGCAACGCCGCGACCCTGCCCACGCTGGTCGCCCGGCTGCACGCCGCGGTGCCCGGCTGCCGGGTGCGGCTCGTCGTCGACGCCTCGCCCGACGACAGCGCCGCGGTCGCGGCCGGGCTCGACTGCGCCGTCACGGTCCTCGACACCAACGTCGGCCAGCACCGCGCGCTGGCCCGCGGCCTCGCCGACGAGCCCGACGCCGACGCCTGGGTCCTCCTCGACGCCGACCTGCAGGACCCGCCCGAGGCCGTCCCGCTGCTGCTCGCCGGTCTCGGTCCGCATGCGGCCGTCTTCGCTGGCCGACGCGGTGCCTATGAGTCGCGCGGCCGGTTGCTCACCGGCGGCCTGCACCGCCGGGTCGTCACCGCGCTCACCGGGCTGCCGCCCGACGCGGGGGCCTTCGTCGCGGTCGACGCCCGCGGTCGCGACGCCGTGCTGGCCGCCGTCCACACGGGGTCGGCGCCGTCGGTGGTCGCGGCCCTGGGCGCGGCCCGGCTGCCGGTCACCTCGGTGCCGGTCGCCCGCGCCACTCGACCGGTGGGGGAGTCTGCCTGGACCGCCCGGGCCCGCCTCGCCCAGTCCGCCCGCACCCTCGCCTGGCTCGCCCGCCACCGCTGACGGGCGCGCCACCCGTCCCGCCGCGCCCACCCCCGCCCGTCCGGGATGTGGCGATCACGCACGCGGGCGCCCCCTTCGCTGATCGCCACATCTCGGCCAACCGGCTCCGCCCCCTCCTGGGATGTGGCGATCACGCACGCGGGCGCTCGCTGCACTGATCGCCACATCCGGCGGGGGCGGGTCGTCGGGCGGGCGCCGGGCGGGTCGTCGGGCGGG
>JAUYQP010000026.1 GCA_030697205.1 Mycobacteriales bacterium | reverse complement strand
CTCGCTGCCGTCGACCGGCGGCGCGGCCGTCCTCGCCGCGACCGGCGCGCTCGCCCTCGGCGCCGCCGCCGCCGTCACCCGCACCCGCGTCTCCGACTGACCATCCCGCCACCCCGCCACGTCCCTCGTGATCAGCAGGTGGTCTGCATGGGACTCGCCGGCGCGGCGCGTGCAGACCCCCTGCTGATCACGGGTGTGGGGCGCGGCGGGTCCGGTGCGGTCACGAGGGGTGAGGGCGGGAGCCCGTAGCGTCGGGGTGTGCTGCACGGACTGTTCGTCCCGCCGTTCGGCCCGCTGGCCGACCCGCGCGTCCTCGCCGACCTGGCGGCCCGGGCCGACGCCGGCGGGTGGGACGGGGTCTTCCTCTGGGACCACGTCCTCTACCGCGACCCGGCCACGCACGTCCTCGACCCGTGGACGGCACTGGCAGCCATGGCCATGACGACGTCGCGGGTGCGCTTGGGAGCACTCGTCACCCCGCTCGCACGCCGCCGCGTGCAGGTGCTCGCCCGTCAGGTCGCCGCGCTCGACCTGCTGTCCGACGGCCGGATGGTGCTCGGCGTCGGCCTCGGGCTGGACAGTAGCGGCGGCGAGCTGTCGCGCTTCGGCGAGGAGCTCGACGACAGGGCGCGGGCTGCGATGCTCGACGAGCGGCTCGACGTCCTCGACCAGCTGCTGTCGGGCGCGCACGTGACGCACCCGCTCACCGACGGAGTGCAGTTCCTGCCGACGCCCGTCCAGGAGCGCGTGCCGGTCTGGGTCGGTGCCCGGTGGCCGAACCGACGGCCACTGCGCCGCGCCGCCCGGTGGGACGGGGTCTTCCCGATCGACCTCGAGGACCCGGCCGACTTGACTGCGCTGCTCGCCGTCGTCGCCGAGGAGCGGACCGCCACGTCACCCTTCGACGTGGTCGTCCAGGGCCGGGCGTCGGAGCCGGCGGAGCGCCGGGCCCAGTGGGCGGAGGCCGGCGCGACGTGGTGGGTGACGCGCACGGACCCGTTCACCCTCGACCTCGACGCCGTCCGCGCCACCGCAGACCGCGCCCCGGGACCCTCCGTCCCCTGACGCGCTTGCGATGTGGCGATCATGCGAGCGCCCGCCCGCGGCACTGATCGCCACGTCCCGGCAACGGGGCCGCGGTGGGCGGACCGCCACGCGCTGCGGGTCAGCCGCGACCGTGGAGGAGCTTCGTCGCGCGGGCCAGCAGGGCGTCGGTGCGGGCGCTCCGGTCGAAGGACAGCACCTTTATCGGCAGGTCGTAGCGCTGCCGCGTGATGGCCTTCGCGCGGGTGAACTCGCGCAGCCCGTCCTCGCCGTGGATGCGGCCGAAGCCGGACTCCCCCGAGCCGCCGAAGGGCAGTCCGGGTACGCCGGCGAAGGCCGCGACCTGGTTGACCGACGTCATGCCCGAGCGCATCCGCGCCGCGATGTCCATGGCGCGCTTCTTGCCGAAGACCGAGCCGGCCAGCCCGTAGGCCGAGTCGTTGGTGAGCCGCAGCGCCTCCTCGGCGTCACGCACCCGCGTCACGGTCAGCGTCGGCCCGAAGGTCTCCTCCTGCACCGCCTTCGACGACTCCGGGACGTCGACGAGCACGGTCGGCTCGACGAGGTAGCCGTCAATGCCGCCACCGGTCAGCGCACGCCCGCCCGAGGCGAGCGCGTCGGCGATGTGCTCGCGGATGATGTCGACCTGCGACGGCATGGTGATCGGGCCGTAGGACTCCCCCGCGACCAGCGCCGATGCCCGGGTCGTCAGCTCGGCGACGAAGGCGTCGTAGACCTTGTCGGTGGCGTAGACCCGCTCGATGGAGATGCAGGCCTGGCCGGCGTTCTGCATCCCGCCCCAGAGCGCGGCGTCGGCGGCCTTGGTCACGTCGGCGTCGTCGTCGACGATCATCGCGTCCTTGCCGCCGCACTCCATGAGGACCGGCACGAGGCCCTCCGCGCAGGCGGCCATCACCTTGCGCCCGGTGCGGGCCGAGCCGGTGAAGGCGATCTTGTCGACGCCGGCCCGGCACAGGGCGGCACCGGTGTCACCGAGGCCGGTGACCAGCTGCAGCACAGGGTGCTCGGGGACGACGGACGCGAAGGTCTCGACGAGGAACGCCCCGACCGCCGGGGTGTGCTCCGACGGCTTGAAGACCACGGTGTTGCCGGCGGCGAGCGCGTAGGCGAGCGACCCCATCGGGGTGAAGACCGGGTAGTTCCAGGGCCCGATGACGCCGACGACACCGAGCGCGGGGTACTCCAGGGTCGCCGCCTGGTTGGCCATGAGCATCCCGGCCGCGACCCGGCGCCGACCCAGGACCTTCTTGGCGTGCTTGCCCGCCCAGGCGATGTGGTCGACGGCGAGGGTGATCTCGAGGCGGGCGTCGGAGACCGGCTTGCCGTTCTCGCGGTGCATCAGCTCGGCGAGCTCGTCGGAGCGCTGCACGAGCCGCGCGTTCCAGGCGTCGAGCCGCGCGCGCCGCCCGGCGTAGCCGAGCTCCTGCCACCAACTGAAGGCCGCCCGGGCCCGGGCCACCGCAGCGCGCACCTCGTCCTCGCCGTGCAGGGGGTACGACGCGACGACCTCCCCCGTCGCGGGCGACACCGAGTCGAAGGTGCCGACCGTCGGGGCGGGCGCCTTGCGGGTGCGGGCGGGGCGGTCGGCGACGGTCACGACTGGGTCCTCCAGGAGGTCCGGAACAGCGGGCGTGCCCACGCTACGCGGCCCGGCGAGCGCATCCGGCCGGGAGCGGTCACACTGGTGGGGTGTCCTCCGGAGGTCGTGCCCGCACCCCCGCCGTCACCTCGGTGACGACGGCCGCGCTGTCGCACGCCGACGACATGCGGCTGCGGCAGAAGCGCTACCTCATCACCCAGGCGGTCCGCGTCTCCTGCGTGCTGCTGGCGGTGCTGCTGCCGGTCGGGCTGTGGTGGAAGGCCGCCTTCATCGTCGGGTCGATCGTGCTCCCCTGGATGGGCGTCGTGTCGGCCAACGCCGGACCGACCCGGTCGAAGGCCACGCTCACCGCCGTCGGCTCCCCGACGACCGTCACGGAGCCACTGCGGAGCGCGATCGAGCCGGGCCGGGTCGTCGACCAGGCCGGCCACGACGTCGCCTGAGCCCCCCCCACTCAGCCCTTGGCGGTGCGGGCAGCCGCCTTGGCCTCCTGCTTGAAGGCGCGGACCTCGAGCAGCGAGGCCTTGTCGACGACGTCGGCCACCGACCGCGTCGCGCCCTTGTCGCCATAGCTGCCGGCGGCCTCGCGCCAACCCTTCGGTGTCACGCCCCATTGCTTGCCGAGCAGCGCCACGAAGATACGGGCCTTCTGCTCGCCGAAGCCCGGCAGCGCCTGCACGCGGGCCAGCAGCTCAGCACCGGTCGTGACGTCCCAGAGCTTCTCCGCCGAGCCGTCGTAGAGCTCGACGAGCGCCGCGCACAGCGCCTGCACCCGACCGGCCATCGAGCCAGGGAAGCGGTGGACCGCAGGTGGCGTCGCCATCACCGCGGCGAAGGCCTCAGGGTCCATCGCCGCGATCCGCGCCGCGTCGAGGTGGCCGAGCCGCTCGAGCAGGACCTGCGGCCCCTTGAAGGCCTTCTCCATCGGGATCTGCTGGTCGAGCAGCATCCCGAGCAGCAGCGCGAGCGGGTCGGTCGACAGCAGGGCGTCCGCGGCCTCGTCCTGGGCGATCTGGAGCGTGGGCATGGCGGTGATCCTGCCACCGGCCCGCCGGGCGCAACAGCGCGGCGCCGCCGACCCGGAGGTCGACGGCGCCGTGTGCGCGGGTGGGGGCCCGAGGCCCCCGTAGTCACCAGACCCGGCGGCTGTTACCACCAATCGGGACGAAGTTGAGGACGAGGCCCACGAGCAGCAGGATCAGGCCGACGGTCGTGAGGACCGGCGGGCCGACGAGCAGACCGATGAGCAGCAGGATCAGGCCGAGGACGATCATCAGTGGCTCCTTCGTGGTGCCGGCCCGGTGTCTCCGTGCCGTGCGTGACTCACTGATGCCCCGTCGTCACACACCTCATGCATGACGCGCGTCACCAACGGTCGGTGGGCACCACCAGGACGGCGCACGGCGCGTGGTGCGCCAGCGCCTTCGGCACGCTGCCGAGCAGCCCGCGCACCCCGCTCATGCCGTGGTTGCCGGTGACGAGCAGGTCCGCCCCGACCGTGCCGGGCGATCTCGATGAGCACCGTCACGGGCTGACCCTCCAGGACGTGGCGCACGATCGGGACCCCTGCTCGGTGGGCCTCCTCCGCGAAGCGGTCGTGGACCGCCGGGATCCAGGAGCCGTCGTCGCCGATCACCGGCCCGCTGGGCAGCATCGCGGTGTGGGCGACAGCGAGAAGTCCGTGAAGGCCGTGACCAGGTGCAGCTTCGCGCCGCAGGCGACGGACAGCCGCAGGGCGTGGTGCACCGCGGTCGCCGCGGTGGGCGAGCCGTCCGTGCCGACGACGACAGTGGCGTACACGTCCCCACTGGAGCGCGTCGGAGCAGCGGTGTCTGTCACCCCGCAGGCCTTTTCAACAAAACGGACGTACGGTTTGGGTGCTAAGGTGAGCCCGTGCCCAAGGTCTCCCCCGAGCAGCTCGCCGCGCGTCGCGCCGAGATCCTCGACGCCGCCCGCCGCGCCTTCGCCCGGCACGGCTACGAAGGGGCCACCGTCAAGGTGCTCGAGGCCGAGACCGGCCTGTCCAGGGGCGCGATCTTCCACCACTTCCGCGACAAGGACGCACTGTTCCTGGCCCTCGCCGAGGACGACGCCGCGCAGATGGCCGAGACCGTCGCGGCCCACGGGCTCGTGCAGGTCATGCGCGATCTGCAGGACCGCGACGCCGGGTGGCTCGGGGTGCAGCTCGAAGTCCGCCGGCGGCTGCGCACCGACCCCGACTTCGCGGCCCGCTGGGCGGAGCACCAGAGCGCCATCACCGGCGCGACCACCGCTCGGCTGCAGCGCCAGCGCACGGCAGGCGTCGTACGCGACGACGTGCCCCTGCCCATCCTCGTCGACTTCCTCCGCCTCGTCCTCGACGGACTCGTCTCGGGTCTGGCCGCGGGCATGCCCACCGACCACCTGCCCGGCGTCCTCGACCTGGTCGAGGACGCCGTCCGGCAGCGCACTAGCGTTGCCGCTACCTCACACAAGGAGCACGCACGATGAGCCTCGACAGCTTCGGCGCCAAGGGAACCCTCGAGGTGGAGGGTCAGTCCTACGACGTCTTCCGCCTCTCTGCGGTCGAGGGTGCGGCCGACCTGCCCTACTCGCTGAAGGTGCTGCTCGAGAACCTCCTACGCACCGAGGACGGCGCGGACATCACCGCCGACCACGTGCGCGCGCTGGCCGGCTGGGACCCCTCGGCGGAGCCCGACACTGAGATCCAGTTCACGCCCGCGCGGGTGCTGATGCAGGACTTCACCGGTGTGCCGTGCGTCGTCGACCTCGCGACGATGCGTGAGGCGATGGCGGCCCTCGGCGGCGACCCGAAGAAGATCAACCCGCTGGCCCCGGCCGAGATGGTCATCGACCACTCGGTCGTCGCCGACTTCTTCGGCACCGCCGACGCCCTGGGCCTCAACGGCGCCCTGGAGTACGAGCGCAACCGCGAGCGCTACGAGTTCCTCAAGTGGGGCCAGACCGCGTTCACCGACTTCGCGGTCGTGCCGCCCAACACCGGGATCGTCCACCAGGTCAACCTCGAGCGGCTGGCCCGCGTCGTCTTCGAGCGTGACGGGGTGGCCTACCCCGACACCCTGGTCGGCACCGACTCGCACACCACGATGATCAACGGCCTCGGCGTGCTCGGCTGGGGCGTCGGCGGCATCGAGGCCGAGGCCGCGATGCTCGGCCAGCCGGTGTCGATGCTCATCCCGCGCGTCGTCGGCTTCAAGCTCGTCGGCGAGCTGCCCGCCGGCGCGACCGCGACCGACCTCTGCCTCACGATCACCGAGCTGCTGCGCAAGCAGGGCGTCGTCGGCAAGTTCGTCGAGTTCTACGGGCCCGGCGTCACCAACGTGCCCCTGGCCGACCGCGCCACGATCGGCAACATGAGCCCGGAGTACGGCTCGACCTGCGCGATCTTCCCCATCGACGACGAGACGCTGGCCTACCTGCGGCTCACCGGCCGCAGCGCGCAGCAGGTCGCCCTCACCGAGGCCTACGCCAAGGAGCAGGGGATGTGGCACGACCCCTCGGCGGAGCCGCGCTTCTCCGAGACGCTCACCCTCGACCTCGCGACCGTCGTACCGTCGCTGGCCGGGCCCAAGCGCCCCCAGGACCGGGTGCCCCTCACCGACGCGAAGTCGATGTTCCGAGCCGCGCTGCGCGACTACGCGAGCACCGGTAACGGCCACAGCGCCGTCACCGACGGCGGCATCGACGAGGCGAGCCGCGAGTCCTTCCCCGCGTCCGACCCGGCCGCGCCGAGCGAGAGCAAGCCGTCCGACCAGCCGGTCAGCGTCAACGTCGGCCCGATCGGCGACCGCCCGAGCAACCCGGTCGCGGCGACCCTGGCCGACGGCTCGCGGGTCACCCTCGACCACGGCGCGGTGGCGATCGCCGCCATCACGTCCTGCACCAACACGAGCAACCCCTACGTCATGGTCGCCGCCGGCCTGCTCGCCAAGGCCGCGGTCGAGAAGGGCCTGACCTCCAAGCCGTGGGTCAAGACGACGCTGGCGCCCGGCTCGAAGGTCGTCACCGACTACTACGAGAAGGCCGGCCTCAACCCCTACCTCGACAAGCTCGGCTTCAACACCGTCGGCTACGGCTGCACGACCTGCATCGGCAACTCCGGCCCGCTCCCGACCGAGGTGTCCGCTGCGGTCAACGAGGGCGACCTGGCGGTCGTGTCGGTGCTGTCCGGCAACCGCAACTTCGAGGGCCGCATCAACCCCGACATCAAGATGAACTACCTCGCGTCGCCGCCGCTCGTCGTGGCCTACGCGCTCGCCGGGACGATGGACATGGACATCACCACCCAGCCGCTCGGCACCGACCCCGACGGCAACCCGGTCTACCTGCGCGACATCTGGCCGAGCCCGCAGGAGGTCAGCCGGGTCGTCGGCGAGGCCATCACGGAGAAGATGTACGCCGACTCCTACGCCGACGTCTTCGCCGGCGACGAGCGCTGGAAGGCCGTCGCGGCCCCGGTCGGCGACTCCTTCACCTGGGACCCGCAGTCGACCTACGTCCGCAAGCCCCCGTACTTCGAGGGCATGACGACGGACCCGCAGCCGGTCACCGACATCACCGGCGCGAAGGTGCTGGCTGTCCTCGGCGACTCGGTCACCACCGACCACATCTCCCCCGCCGGGTCGATCAAGAAGGACTCACCGGCCGGCCACTACCTGTCCGAGAACGGCGTCGCACCGCAGGACTTCAACAGCTACGGCAGCCGCCGCGGCAACCACGAGGTCATGATCCGCGGCACGTTCGCCAACATCCGGCTGCGCAACCAGCTCGCGCCCGGCACGGAGGGCGGCGTCACGGTCAAGGACGGGGAGGTGACCTCGATCTACGAGGCGTCCGCCGCCTACCAGGCCGAGGGCACGCCGCTGGTGATCCTGGCCGGCAAGGAGTACGGCTCCGGCTCCTCGCGCGACTGGGCGGCCAAGGGCACGGCACTGCTCGGCGTGCGCGCCGTCATCGCCGAGTCCTACGAGCGCATCCACCGCTCCAACCTCATCGGGATGGGCGTCCTGCCGCTGCAGTACAAGGACGGCCAGACCGCGGCGTCGCTCGGCCTGACCGGCTTCGAGACCTACTCCATCGCAGGCATCGCCGGCGGCGCGGACGTGCCCCGCACCCTCACGGTCCGCGCGGACGACAAGGAGTTCGAGGTCACCGTGCGCATCGACACCCCGGGCGAGCAGGGCTACTACCGCCACGGCGGGATCATGCAGTACGTCCTGCGGTCCCTGCTCTGACGAGCACCCCCTACGCCGGGTCGGCGGGCCTGCCCTGCACCCCACGGGCAGCCCGCCGACCCGCCGGGGAGCACCCTCGGGCGACACCGGGGCGCGGAGCAGCGATACTGGTGGTCGTGCCAGCACGACCCCGACGGTCTCCTCGAGACGACCGGGGCCTCGCGCGGCCGTGCGGCTCGTCGCCGCGACGCCCCTGACCCGGGTGCCGACAGCGCCGACCTCCCCCCTCGTCAGCCCGCCACTTCACGAAGGACCGCACGTGACGCCGCCCGCCAGTGCCGCCGCCCGAGCGACCAAGAAGGTCGCCGACGCTGCGGAGGAGACCCCCGCCCCCGTGAAGAAGGCCGCTGCCAAGAAGGCGGCCGCAGCCAACGCTGCTCCCGCGAAGAAGGCCGCCGCCAAGAAGGCCCCGGCCAAGAAGGCGGCCGGCCAGGCCACCGCAGGTGAGGGCCCGGAGCCCGGCGACCTCGTCGACGAGGCCGACCTCGACCCCGCGGCCCTGGAGACCGGTCTCGAGGGCGAGCCCGACGCCGCCGTGCTCGTGGCCGCCGACCCCGCGCTGGCCGTCGTGACCGGTGCCGCCGACGCCACCGCGGTCGAGGACGACGACGAGGACGACGAGGACGACGACTCCCCCAAGCCCGCGTCCGACGACGACGACGAGGACGAGAAGCCGCTGGCCGCCGAGGGCGAGGTCGGCATCTCCACCGACCTCGTGCGCGCCTACCTCAAGGAGATCGGCAAGGTCCCGCTCCTCACCGCCGAGCAGGAGGTCGAGCTCGCGCAGCGCATCGAGGCCGGCCTGTTCGCCGCCGAGAAGGTCCGCCAGGCCGACGAGGGCGAGGCCCCCAAGCTGTCGGCCGCGCTGCGTCGCGACCTCGAGTGGCTCATCCACGACGGGCAGCGCGCCAAGCGCCACCTGCTCGAGGCCAACCTGCGCCTCGTCGTCTCGATCGCCAAGCGCTACCTCGGGCGCGGCATGCTCTTCCTGGACCTCATCCAGGAGGGCAACCTCGGTCTGATCCGCGCGGTCGAGAAGTTCGACTACACCAAGGGCTACAAGTTCTCGACCTACGCGACCTGGTGGATCCGCCAGGCCATCACGCGCGCGATGGCCGACCAGGCGCGCACCATCCGCATCCCGGTCCACATGGTCGAGCAGATCAACAAGCTCACCCGCGTGCAGCGCGAGATGCTGCAGGAGCTCGGTCGCGAGCCCACCCCGGAGGAGCTCGCCAAGGAGCTCGACATGACGCCCGAGAAGGTCGTCGAGATCCAGGGCTACGCCCGCGAGCCAGTGAGCCTCGAGACCACGATCGGTGACGACCAGGACAGCTCGCTCGGCGACTTCATCGAGGACGCCGACGCGCCGGTCGCGGCCGAGGTCGTGTCCTACGGCCTCATGCAGGAGCAGCTCAACGAGGTCCTGCGCACCCTCACCGACCGCGAGGCGGCCGTGGTGAAGATGCGCTTCGGCCTCGTCGACGGCCAGCCGCGCACCCTCGACGAGATCGGCCGCGAGTTCGGCCTGACCCGCGAGCGGATCCGCCAGATCGAGAGCAAGACGCTCTCCAAGCTGCGCCACCCCTCGCGGTCGCAGAAGCTGCGCGACTACCTCGACTAGCCGCTCGTCGATCATGGGTACGACGACGCGCGCAGCCGCGCGGCTCGTCGTCGTCGACGCCGACGGCCGGGTCCTGCTGCTGCGCTACGACGACCCGCCGCCGATGGGCGTCCACTGGGCGACCCCCGGTGGAGGGATCGAGCCGGGCGAGACCGAGCGCGAGGCGGCGCTGCGCGAGCTCGGCGAGGAGACCGGCTGGACCGACCTCGAGGTCGGTGAGGAGCTCGGGCGGACCCAGCGGGTCGTCGAGCGACGCGCCGGTCCGGTGCTGCAGGACGAGGTGCACCTCGCCGTGCGCCTGCCCGACGCCCAGCGTCCGCTCGACGAGTCCGGCCACGCCGTCGACGAGATCGCCGGCTGGGCCTGGCTGACCCGCGCGGAGGTCGCGGCCCTCGACGTACCCGTCTGGCCGCGCGAGCTCCCCGACCTGCTGGACCTGCTGGGCGCGTGACGGGCCCGCTCCCGTCGTACGGTCTGGGGGTGAAGATCGTGTCGCCCGAGGAGTTCGAGGGCTACGTCGCCGACGCGCTCGACGAGCTGCCACCGGAGCTGTCGTCGCGGTTTCGCAACGTCGTGGTCGTCGTCGAGGATGAGAACGCCGAGGAGCCCGACCTGCTCGGCCTCTACACCGGCATCCCGCTGACGGAGCGCGAGCACTACAGCGGGGCGCTGCCGGACCGGATCAGCCTCTACCGGATCCCGCTGTGCCTGATGGCGGAGGACACCGACCACCTCGTCGAGGAGATCGGCATCACGGTCGTGCACGAGTTCGCGCACCACGTCGGGATCGACGACGACCGGCTCCACCAGCTCGGCTGGGACTGACGGTCACCTTCGTACGGTCCGAAAGGGGGATGACCGATGGCCCCTCGCCGGTTACGGTGGGTTGTCGCTGACGTAGCCGGGGGAGGTGGCCGTGAGCACCGTCGAGGACAATGGCCTGACCGGCACCCGGCTTTCCGCGCAGGTCGGGCAGCGCCCGTCGCGCCTGTCCGACCGGGTCCACGTGCCCGGCCGGCTGTGGTCGGGCATCGTGGAGATCACAGTCCTCGGCGCGGTCTTCCTGCTCTACGAGCTCGGCCGCCACGCGGTCCGGGCCCGAGAGCAGCTCGCGTTCGACGACGCCGAGCTGCTGCTCGCCCTGCAGAAGAACCTGCTGCTCCCCCGCGAGACGACGGTGCAGGGCTGGCTGCTCGGTCACGAGACGCTCATCCACGCGGCGAACGTCTACTACGTGTCCGTCCACTTCCCGGCCACGATCCTGTTCCTCGTCTACCTGTGGCTGTGCCGCCCCGCGGTCTACGGCTGGGCCCGCACGGCTCTGGTGAGCACCACCATCGTCGCCCTGCTGCTCCACGTCACCTTCCCGCTGGCGCCGCCGCGGATGATGCCGGGCTTCGTCGACACGATGGAGGTCTACGGCCCCACGGCGTACGGCGAGGGCACCGAGAGCGTGACCAACCAGTTCGCCGCGATGCCGAGCCTGCACGCCGCGTGGGCGATCGTCGTCGGGATGGTGCTGTTCTGCGCGGTGAAGCGCCGCTGGCGCGGGGTCTTCCTGCTGCACCCGGCGCTCACCGTGCTCGTCGTGGTCGCCACCGCCAACCACTACTGGCTCGACGTCGTCGCGGC
The DNA here is from genome assembly GCA_030697205.1 of Mycobacteriales bacterium. Taxonomy (NCBI): domain Bacteria; kingdom Bacillati; phylum Actinomycetota; class Actinomycetes; order Mycobacteriales; species Mycobacteriales bacterium. The sequence continues at coordinate 19,080 of JAUYQP010000026.1, read as the reverse complement.
CGGGCTGCTGGTGTGGTGCGTCGTGATCGCCCAGCGACCGTGGCGCCCGCTGCGGGTGAGGTGCAGCGAGACGTGACCCGCCGCTCAACTCCCCCGCGACCCGGCCGACAGGTCGAGGGACGGGGTGGCGGCGCGGGACTTGCGCGCTCGTGTCACCCTGTCGTGTGAGCGACTTCACCGCTCGTCCTTCTTCCGGAATCCTTCGCGATGCCGGATCGTTGCGAACTCGACGGGGTCGTACTCACCAGTAGCCGGATCCCGCTTGTCGCACGAACCCTCCCACCACTGAGCACAGGAGTTGCCCCATGCCCGCCGCCCGCCCCGCCGACGTCGTCGAGGCGCTGGTCGAGCGTTCCCGTGTCGAGGGACCGCTGTCCCTCGACCAGCTCCGCGAGGCCTTCGACGCTGCCGGCGTCGGCCCCGCCGAGGCCCGGACCGTCCTGCGCGCCCTCACCGAGGGCGGCATGGTGCTCGGCACGCACGAGAGCGGTGACCGCGCCAAGGGCGCCCGCCGCGCTGCCGCCAAGCCCGCTTCCCAGGCCCGTCCGGCCGCCCGCCCCACCACTGCCCGCAAGGCCACCAGCCGCCCGGCCGGCCGCACCGTGAGCGACGCCGCCACGACCGAGACCGAGGCCGACAGCCTCGTCGCCGTCGGTGCCGGTGGCGGCAGCGACGCCCCCCGGCGTACCCGGTCCTCGCGCTCCGCGGGCACCGACGCCCCCGTCGAGACCGCTGTCGAGGACACGGTCGAGACCCCGGTCGAGGTCGTGGAGGTCGCCGGCACGACCGGCGCCGCTGCCGACACGAGCGAGGCCGCCGTCGACACCGCGCCCGAGCCCGACGAGGACGCGCCGCTGGCCCTCGACGAGGCGCCCCCCGGCATCGACCTGGTCAAGGCCTACCTGCGCGAGATCGGCAAGGTCGCCCTGCTGACCGCCGAGCTCGAGGTGGAGCTCGCCAAGCGCATCGAGGCCGGCCTGTTCGCGGCCGAGAAGCTGCGCCAGCACGCCGAGGGCGAGGCGAAGGTCCCCGCCGCGATGCGTCGCGACCTCGCGCTCATCGAGCTCGACGGCGAGAAGGCCAAGCGCCACCTGCTCGAGGCCAACCTGCGCCTCGTGGTGTCGCTCGCCAAGCGCTACCAGGGCCGCGGCCTCGACCTGCTCGACCTCGTCCAGGAGGGCAACCTCGGCCTGGTGCGCGCGGTCGAGAAGTTCGACTACGCCAAGGGCTACAAGTTCTCGACCTACGCGACCTGGTGGATCCGCCAGGCGCTGCAGCGGGCGCTCGCTGACCAGGGCCGCACCATCCGCGTGCCGGTCCACATGGCCGAGCTCATCACCAAGTGCACCCGCACCCGTCGCGACCTCACCCAGTCGCTCGGCCGCGAGCCCTCCTCCGAGGAGATCGGCGAGCCGCTGGGCATGACCGCGGACAAGGTCGAGGAGATCCTGCGCTACGGCCGCGACACCCTGTCGCTGCAGGCGCCCGTGGGTGACGACGACGCCGTCCTCGGCGACTTCATCACCGACAGCGACTCCCCGGACCCGGCTGCCGCGGTCGAGAGCGACATGCTTCAGGGCCAGCTGCGCGAGGTCCTCGACTCGCTGCCCGAGCGCAGCGCGATCGTCATGCGGATGCGCTTCGGCCTCGACGACGGCCGCCCGCGCACCCTCGACGAGGTCGGCCGGCACCTCGGCCTCACCCGCGAGCGGATCCGCCAGATCGAGCGCGACACCCTCGCCGAGCTGCGCACCTGCGGCCGCGCGGAGAGCCTGCGCGAGTACGTCGCGTAGGTCCAGCCCAGCGCCAGTCGCGCGCGGCACCCCCTGACACGGCCCCCGCCCACCGGTCACCCCGGAGGGCGGGGGCCGAGCCATGTCCCGGGCGTGCCCTGCGGGTGCCCGTGGACGCGCACCGCCCCTGAGCCCTACCCTCGTCCCATGACCGCGCATCAGGCCCTGGCACCCCGCGTGCCCGCCTGCGGTTGTCGACGCTGTCGCTGACCCCCGAGTCCCGACAGCCCGCTCCCGGCCCCGTCCGCGCCGCTCCCGCGCAGGACGACCCGCGAGCCCTCCCTCGAGAGCACCCCGACATGACGCTCCTGCTCGACACCCCGCTGCCGCCCGCCACCGACCCGCTCGACCTCACCGGTCGCAGCGTCATCGTCGTGCACGCCCACCCCGACGACGAGGCGATCTTCACCGGCGCGACCGTGCGACGCCTGGCCGACCGTGGCGCCCGCGTCGTGCTCGTCACCGCGACCGGCGGGGAGCTCGGGACCCCGCGCACCCCGACCCGCGACCTCACCGCGACCCGTCGCCGCGAGCTCGAAGCCGCCGCCGAGCTGCTCGGCGTCGCCCGCCTCGTCCTGCTCGGCCGGCGCGACTCCGGCCTCGCCGGCTGGGAGTCCGGGCAGGACCCGCGGGCCCTCGTGCGCTCCGACCTGCCGGGCATCGCCCGCACGCTGGCCGAGCTCGCGCGCCGCGAGTCCGCCGAGGCCCTCGTCGGCTACGACACCGACGGTGTCTACGGTCACCCCGACCACGTGGCCGTCCACCTGCTCGTCCGCCACGCCGCCTCACTGGCCGGCCTCACGTCGTACGACGCGACCGTCGACCGCGAGCACCTGCACTTCGCCGGCCCGCACGTGCTCGGGGAGGCCCGGCCGGACCGGCGCTACGGCCGGGTGACCGCCGAGATCACGACTGCGGTCGCGGCGACGCCGGGCGAGCTCGACGCCAAGCGCGCGGCGATGCTGGCGCACACCTCCCAGATCGACCCGGCCTGGGTCGACGACCCGACCTTCGCCGAGACCTACGAGCTCGAGTGGTACCTCCGGCGCGGCCCGGCGGCGCTGCTCGAGGAGCTGGGCAACGTCCACGCGCTGGTCTGAGCGACCTGTGGTGGGATCGAGGTCCTGACCCGAACGAGAGGCACGACATGCCCGACAACCCCCGGCAGAACACCACCTTCCCGAGCGGGAGCGGCACCGCCCACGGCTACCTCGCGCTGCCGGAGTCAGGCAGCGGCCCGGGCGTGATCGTCATCCAGGAGTGGTGGGGCCTCACCGACCACATCGCGTCGGTCTGCGACCGGCTCGCGGCCGAGGGCTTCGTCGCGCTCGCCCCCGACCTGTTCGGGGGCACGACGACCCATGACGCCGACGAGGCCATGAACCTGCTGGTCACGCTGCCCGTCGACGAGGCCGCCCGCGACCTCGGCGGGGCGGTCGACTTCCTGCTCAGCCACGACGCGGTCACCTCCGACACCGTCGGTGCGGTGGGCTTCTGCATGGGCGGCGGCTTCGTGCTGCTGCTCGCCGCGCAGCAGGGCGACAAGATCGGCGTGGCGGTGCCGTTCTACGGCGTCGGACCGGGCGTCCCGCAGTCCTTCGCCGGCATCACCGCCGCCGTCCAGGGCCACTACGCGCTCCAGGACCAGATGTACCCCGCCGACGCCGCGCGCGCCCAGGAGCAGCAGATCCGCGACGAGTCAGGTGCCGAGGTCGAGTTCTTCTACTACGACGCGGGGCACGCGTTCCACAACGACGAGGACCTCATCGGGACCTACTCCCCCGACGACGCCGCGCTCGCCTGGAGCCGCACGCTGGACTTCCTGCGCACGACCCTCTAGGAGTACGACGAGGAGCTAGTCGGCCCGCACCCACGCGGTGGTGCGGGCCTTCTCCTTCTTCGGTGCGGCGTCCTGCGCGGGCGCGGGGGCTGCTGCCGTCACCGAGCCGCCGGCCTGCACCAGCCACTCCTTCTGGGTGGCGAGCTGCTGCTCGAGCTCGTCGGTGGGACGGCCCGCCGCGACGGCCTTGGCGAGCTTGACCTCGAGCTCCTCGACCTTCTCGCGCAGCTTCGCGGCGAAGGGCGACTCGACGGGCCGCACGAAGCGGGCGTCGGACGCCCCGCGGACCTTCTCCTCGACCGCGGCCATCCGGTCCTCGAGCGAGCGCATCACGTCACGCGGGACCTTGCCGGCGGACTCCCAGCGGTCCTGCAGGGCCCGCAGCTGCTTCTTCGCGGCGTCGAGGCCCTTGGCGACGTCGATCTGCTCGGCCTCGGCGAGGATCGCCTCCTTGACGGCCTGGTTGCCGCGGAACTCCTCGTCCTGCTCCGCGAAGCTCGCGCTGCGGGCCTGGAAGAAGACGTCCTGGGCCGCCTTGAACCGGCCCCACAGCTCGTCCTCGACCTCGCGCGGCGCGCGGCCGGCGGCCTTCCAGTCGCCCATGAGCGCCTTGAACCGGTCGGCCGTGGCCTTCCACTCGGTCGAGGTCGACAGCCCCTCGGCCTCCTTGATGAGCTTCTCCTTGCGGCCCTGCGAGACCGTCCGCTGCTCCTCGAGCGCGCCGAAGTGCGTCGAGCGGCGCTCTGCGAAGCGCTTGCGCGCCGCGGCCACCCGCTGCCACAGCTCGTCGTCGGTCTTGCGGTCGACGCCGGTGACCTTCTTCCACTCCTCGCCGAAGGAGCGCAGCCGCTCGCCCGCGGTCTTCCACTCCGACGAGCCGGCCAGCTTCTCGGCCTCCTCGGCGAGCGCGGTCTTGGCCGCCACCGCCGCGACGCGGGCCTCGGCCCGCACCTCCTTGGCCTTCTCGACGGCCTCGGCGGTGCCCGCGAGCAGCACGTCGACGCGCGCCTCCAGGGCGGCGAGGTCGCCGACCGCGGACGCCTCGGGCAGGGTCGCCTTCAGGCGCTTCGCCGACGACGCGACCTGACCGGGGTCCCCGGCGCCGCTCTTGAGGCGCTGCTCGAGCAGGGACACCTCCGTGGCCAGCTGCTCGAAGCGCCGCACGAACAGCGCGAGGCCCTGCTCGGGGGCTCCCGCCTTCCACTGCCCGACCGCGCGCTCGCCCGCGACACCGTCCACCATCGTCCGCACGTAGACCGTGCCCTCGTCGTCTACCCGACCCCACTCGCTCATGGCGGGCATCCTAGGTGGACAACACCCCCGACCTGATCCGAGAGGGCTCCCGTGCAGCTCGAGCTCACCGTCCCCGGCGGCACCCTGCCCGTCACCGTGCGCGCCCTGGAGGGCCCGCCGCGCACCGCCGTGATCGTCGTGCAGGAGGCCTTCGGGGTCACCGACCACATCGCCGACGTCGCCGGTCGGCTCGCCGCGGCGGGCCATCTCGCGCTCGCACCGCACCTGTTCCACCGCACCGGCGACCCCGTGCTCGGCTACGACGACCTGCCCGCGATCTGGCCGCACTTCTCGGCCCTGACCGCCGAGGGCATCGCCGCGGACCTCGACGCCTGCCTCGCCCACCTCGCTGGGCAGGGCGTCGGACCCGCCGCCGTCGGCGTCGTCGGCTTCTGCATGGGAGGGACGGTCGCGCTCGCGGAGGCGGCCCGGCTGCCACTCGGCGCGGCCGTGACGTTCTACGGCGGAGGCGTCGCCGAGGGCCGCTTCGGCTACCCGTCCCTGGTGGAGCTGGCCCCGGGACTGCAGACGCCGTGGCTCGGTCTCTACGGTGACCGCGACGCCGGCATCCCCGTCGAGCAGGTCGAGGCGCTGCGAGCCGCGGCGGCCCCCTCGCCGCTGCCCACCGAGGTGGTGCGTTACGACGCCGACCACGGCTTCCACTGCGACGCCCGACCGACGGCCTACGACGCCGCAGCAGCCGCGGACGGGTGGGCCCGCTGCCTGGACTGGCTCAAGCGGCACCTGCGGCCGTGAGCGGCACCCGTCGCGGGGAGGCCGTCGCGATCCTGCTGGTCTACGTCCTGCCGGTGCTCGCCAGCTCGGCCTTCCTGTGGTCGGTCGGCATCAAGGTGCTCGCGGTCGCCCTGCTGGTCGTGGAGGCCGTCATCGTGGGCATGGTCGTCGCGGTGCGGCGTCGGCCCGCGAAGGGCGGCGTGGTCGAGGACCCGTGAGGTGAGGGTTCCGTCACCCGGGACAACCTGACAGGACCGCCGCGCGTCAGGGAGGATGCCGGGACCCCGGTGACCACACGCACCGGCCGAGGAGACCAGCACCGTGAGCACTTCCCCTGTGACGCCGGACCCCGTCACGCGCACCGTCCTGCCCTCGACCGTCCCGCGCCGCGTGCCCCGCCGGGCGCTCGCCCTGCTGCTGGGCGTGGCCGTGGTGGCGGGAGGCTCGACCTTCGCGACGCTCACCCGCGGCACCTCCGCGGACGCGGTCCCGGCCGTGGCCGGGGCCCCCGCGACCGTCCCGGTCCTCACCGCCAACGGTGCCCGCCCGGACGGCAGGGTCCAGTGGTCGGCCCCGCTGTCGGTCGTCGCGGCGTCCGGGACCCTGGTCGCCGTCACCGCTGCCGAGCCCGACGGCACCCCCGTCGAGGGCGCGCTGACCCCCGACGGCACCTGGACGTCGGCCAGCACCCTGCTGCCGGGTTCCGCCTACTCCGTGACTGCGGTCGCCCGCGACAGCGCCGGGCGCCCCCACAGCTCGACCCTCAAGGTGCGGACCACCCCCGCCGCGAAGGTCCTGCACGCCCGGGTCAGCCCGGGCGACGGCGCCGTCGTCGGCATCGGCATGCCGGTGATCGTGCGGCTCGACCTGCCGGTCGAGGACACGGCCGCGCGCGCCCTCGTGGAGCAGCGCCTCGGGCTGAAGACCGAGCCCCCCGTCGAGGGCTCGTGGCGCTGGATGAGCGACACCGAGGTGCACTACCGCGGCGCGTCCTACTGGGAGCCCGGCACCGTCATCACCGCGGCCGCCGACATGCGCCGGCTGCAGCTGCCCGGCGGGACCTGGGGCTCGGGCTACCGCCGCACGCAGTTCACGGTCGGGGCGGCCACCGTCTCGACCGTCGACGTCGCGGCCAAGACGATGACGGTCACCCGCGACGGCACGGTCCTGCGGGTCCTCAAGGCCTCGATGGGCAAGCCCGGCTACGACACCCGCGGTGGCACCCACATCGTGCTCGAGAAGTTCGTCGACAAGGTCATGGACGCCGCGACCCTCGGCACCCCGCGCGACTCCGCCGACTACTACCGCACCGCCGTGAAGCACGCCGTGCGCATCACCAACAGCGGGACCTTCACCCACGGCGCGCCCTGGTCGGTGAAGTCCCAGGGCGTCGCCAACGTCAGCCACGGCTGCATCAACCTCTCCCCGGCCGACGCGAAGTGGTTCCACGACCTCTCCCGGCGCGGCGACCTGGTCACGGTCGTCAACGCCGTGGCGAAGCCGCGGCTGTGGGACGCCGGCACCGCGGAGTGGAACATGAGCTACGCCGAGTGGAAGTCCGGCAGCGCGCTCGCCTGACCGGGCGTCACCCGGCCCGACGCTGCCCCCTGTCGGCCCGTCGCTGCGCGTCGCGTCGGTCGCGCCGACGGGCCAGGCCACCGGTGGGACCGGTCGCGCCCACGCCGAGCTGCGGCCCGGGCCGGACCGCGTAGCGCATCGCGAGCGACACCTGCGCCGCCAGTCGGCAGGTGGGGTCGATCCGCAGCGCCAGCTCGGCGGCGAGGTTGGCCAGCGCCCCGCCGCCGCGCCGCCACGCGCACCACGCCAGCATGGTCGCGGGCGCGACCGTCCAGGGCGGCACCGAGCTGCGCACCAGAGCAGCCAGCAGCTCGATCGCGACGGGCAGCTCCTCGTCGGTGATCGTCGCCAGGACCGCATCGCGCAGGTCCCGGTCGACGAGGGCCGCCAGCACCGGGAGGACCACGTCGTCCTCGGGGACCACCTGCGGGTGCGCCCCCGGGGCCAGTCCGGCCAGCATCGTGCGGAAGCTCGCGACCACCTGCACGCAGCGCTGCTCCCAGGCCGCGGGGGGCTCCTCGATGAGCTCCTCGGTCAGCGCGGTCAGCCGCTCGGCCCGCAGCCGCGCGACCAGCGAGCCGGGCGGTGCCCCGACGAGCGTTGCGGCCAGCGCCTCCCGGTCGGGCAGCACGACCTTGCCCTCCAGCACCGCCTGGGCCTCCAGGGGCGAGGTCCCCTGCGGCAGGGGCGTGCCCTCGAGGGGGCAGCAGGAGCGCAGGCAGGAGTAGGAGAACCACCGGTCCCGGCGCACGCACAGCTGCTCCATGACGTCGACGCCACCCGCCGCGAGGGCGTCTGCCGTGGCGGTGACGAGGTCGCGCCACGGCAGCTCCTCGTCGACCGCGCCGTCCTCGCTGAAGACGACCAGCACGGCGGCCATCGCGCCATCGCGCAGGATCGCGTCCACGGCGTAGTCGACGAAGCCGTCGTCCTCCACGCACGCCTCGAGGTCGGCACGCATGGTGAGCCCGAGCCTCTTGCGGGGTGGTCGCAGGGACATCACCACCAGGGACTGGGTCGGGCGGTAGCCGGCGATGACCGGGACCGCCGCGGCGATCGAGCCGGGGTCGGTGAGCCGCAGGACGGGTGGGCTGTCGGAGCGCGTCATGCCGCAGGAGGGTGGACCCGCGAGCGCGCCCGCGGGGCGTCGTACCGAGATCTGTGGACAACCTCGGGCAGGATCGCGCGCATGGAGCTGCGCTGGGACGCCGTCACCGTCGACGCCCTCGACGCCGACCGGCTCGCTGCCTTCTGGGCCGACCTGCTCGGGGTCGAGGTGCGGGGCCGGTGGGAGCAGTACGTCGGACTGCACCCGGCCGCACCCGGCCTGCCACGGCTGGTGTTCCAGCAGGTGGCGACCAGGACCCCGGGCACGCCGGCGCTGCACCTCGACCTGCACGTCACCGGGCCCGAGCTGCTCGACGCGGCCGTCGAGCGGGCGGTGGGTCTCGGGGCGACGCTCACCGGGACCGTCGAGCAGGGCGGGCAGCAGTGGCGGGTCCTCGCCGACCCGGAGGGCAACCCGTTCTGCCTCGTCAGCGACTGAGTCCACAGACCACCCCCGCGACCGGCCGCCGACTGGCACCATGGGCCGGGTGACCGCACCGGACCTGCTCGGCGACGTCCTGCCCGCCCACGCGCCGCGCCGACGGGCTGGCACCGCGACGATCGCCGCCATCGGTGTGTCGGCCGCGCTGGTGATGGGGACCGGCGCGTTCGCCGCGGCGTCGCTGTCCGGCGGCGGCCCGCAGCCCGAGGACGTCCTGCCCGCCGGGGCGATCGGCTTCGTCAAGCTCGACCTCGACCCGTCGGCGACGCAGAAGGAGCGGGTCTACGGGCTCACCACGCGCTTCCCGTTGGCGGCGAAGGAGCTGCGCTCCGCCGACACCCTGCGCGAGGACCTGCTGCGGCTCGCCTTCGACGACAGCGGCACCGAGCTCGACTACGACACCGATGTCGCGCCGTGGATCGGCGACCGGGTCGGCGTGGCCTTCCTCGCCGCCGACGGCGACGAGCCCGACGTCGTCGTCGCCGTGGCCCACACCGATGCCGGCAAGGCGCGCACCGCCCTGGCGAAGGCCGCCGAGGAGGAGGACCTCGCGTTCACCGTGCTCGACGACTACGCGCTGCTGGGCGAGGACCAGGCGGTCGTCGACGCGGCGGCCGGGGCAGAGGACCACCTCGCCGACGACGAGGGCTTCACCGAGGCCGTCGACGCGCTCGACGGCGACCAGGTCGCCCTGGCCTGGGCCGACCTCGGCCGGGTCTGGGACGCCCTGCCCGCCGACCTGCGCGAGCAGGCAGAGGACGGTCTCGACCCGACCGGTCAGGTCGTGGTCGGCGTGCACGCGCTCGACGACGCTATCGAGGTCGTCGGCCGCACCCTCGGGGTGAAGAGCAATCTGCCCGACGACGACGGCGACGGCTCCCCCGGCACCGGGCTGGCCGGGCAGCTGCCCGCGCAGGCGATCGCGGCGTTGGCCGCCGCCGGCCTCGACCAGTCCGTCGAGCAGGCCTACGACGCCTTCGTGACCGGTGCCGAGACCGTCGTGCCCGACCTCGAGGCGCAGGCCGCCGAGCTCGGGCTGACGCTGCCCGACGACATCACGACGGTGCTCGGCGACGAGGCGGGCATCGCGGTGTGGGGCGACCAGAAGGCCCCCGAGGTGCTGGCCCGTACCCGCACCGACGACGCGAAGGGCGCCCGCGAGGTCATCGCCCGCGTGCTCGACGCGACCGGCACCGGGCAGGACGTCGACGACGTCGTCCAGAGCCTCGACGACGGCATCGCGATCGGCACACCCGGTGGCCTCGACGCCCTCAACGGCAAGGGCCTGCGCGACCGCGCTGAGTTCACCGCCGCGGCCCCCGACGCGCAGGACGCCGCCTTCGTCCTGTGGGTCTCGATCCAGGACGCCCTCGAGCTGACCGGCCTCGACGAGCCCGACGCCGAGCCGCTCGACGCCCTCGGCCTCACCGTCTCCGCCCGGTCCGGCGGCGACGTCGAGCTGCGCCTGCGCGTGACGCTGCGCTAGCGGTGCGCGACGAGGCCGAGCGCCACCTGCGGGCGCTCGCGGGTGACACCGCCGTCCTGCGCGACGACCAGTGGCTCGCCATCGAGGCGCTGGTCAGCGACCGGCGGCGGGCCCTGGTCGTGCAGCGCACCGGCTGGGGCAAGAGCGCCGTCTACTTCGTCGCGACCGCCCTGCTGCGCGCCCGCGGCGCCGGCCCCACCGTCATCGTCAGCCCGCTGCTCGCGTTGATGCGCAACCAGGTCGCGGCCGCCGAGCGGGCCGGCATCTCGGCGGTCACCGTCAACAGCAGCAACGTCGACGAGTGGGCCCAGGTCCACGACGACATCCGGGCCGGCCGCGCCGACGTCCTGCTGGTCTCCCCCGAGCGGCTCAACAACCCGGGCTTCCGCGACGAGGTGCTGCCGCGCCTCGCCGGCACCGCCGGGCTCGTCGTCGTCGACGAGGCCCACTGCATCAGCGACTGGGGCCACGACTTCCGCCCCGACTACCGCCGCATCAAGACCCTGCTCAGCGAGCTGCCGGTCGGCACGCCGGTGCTCGCGACGACCGCTACCGCCAACGAGCGGGTCGTCACCGACGTGTCCTCCCAGCTCGGCGACGACACCCTGGTGCTGCGCGGCAGCCTCGACCGCGAGTCGCTGCACCTCGCCGTCGTCGACCTGCCCGGGGCGGCCCACCGGCTCGCCTGGCTCGCCGACGTCCTGCCGACGATGACCGGCAGCGGCATCGTCTACACCCTGACCGTCGCGGCCGCCGACGAGGTCGCGGCGTTCCTGCGCTCCCGCGGCATCACCGCCGCGGCCTACTCCGGCCGCACCGACGACGCCGAGCGGCGGGCCGCCGAGGAGGACCTGCTCGCCGACCGGGTCAAGGCGCTCGTCGCGACCTCGGCGCTCGGGATGGGCTTCGACAAGCCCGACCTCGGGTTCGTCGTCCACCTCGGGGCGCCGTCGTCGCCGATCGCCTACTACCAGCAGGTCGGGCGTGCCGGCCGCGGTGTCGAGCGCGCCGAGGTGGTGCTGCTCCCCGGCGCCGAGGACGAGGCGATCTGGCGCTACTTCGCCTCGCTCGCCTTCCCCTCCGAGGAGCAGGTACGCCGGGTGCTGCAGGTCCTGTCCGACGCCGGCCGGCCTCTGAGCACCGCCGCCCTCGAGCCCCATGTCGACCTCAGACGCACCCGGCTCGAGACGATGCTCAAGGTCCTCGACGTCGACGGTGCCGTCCGGCGCGTGCAGGGCGGCTGGACCGCGACCGGGCAGGAGTGGGGCTACGACGCCGACCGCTACGCCCGCGTCGCCGCCGCCCGCGACGTCGAGCAGCAGGCGATGCGCGACTACGTCGCGACGACCGGCTGCCGGATGGAGTTCCTGCGCCGCCAGCTCGACGACCCGACCGCCGCGGCGTGCGGGCGCTGCGACCGCTGCACCGGGCGGGAGTGGCCGCGTGAGGTCTCCGCGCCGTCGCTCGAGGCCGCCCAGGCGGCGCTCGGCAGGCCCGGCGTAGAGATCGCGCCGAAGAAGCTGTGGCCCACGGGCATGAGCCCCCTCGGCGTACCCCTGAGCGGGAAGATCGCGCACCCCTCCGAGCCCGGCCGCGCCCTCGGGCGGCTCTCCGACGTCGGGTGGGGCACCCGGCTCCGGGCGCTGCTCGGGCCGGACGCCCCGGATGGCCTGCTGCCCGACGACGTGCTCGCCGCGGTGGTGAAGGTCCTCGCCGGCTGGGGCTGGGAGGCGCGGCCGGTCGGGGTCGTGGGGGTGCCGTCGCGGTCGCGGCCGCAGCTCGTCGAATCGCTCGCCACGCGGCTCGCGGAGGTCGGGCGGCTGCCGCTGCTCGGCACCCTGCAGCGGCTGCACGACGAGCCCGCCGGGCCGGGGCGCTCCAACAGCGCCCAGCGGCTGCGGGCGGTCCACGGCTCCTTCGCGGTGCCCTTCGCGCTGCCCGACGGGCCGGTGCTGCTCGTCGACGACCGGCTCGACACCGGCTGGACCGTCACCGAGGCCGCACGAGTGCTGCGCGAGGCCGGCAGCGGGCCGGTGCTCCCGCTGGTGCTGGCGCTGGAGGCCTGAGGCGCGCGTCACACGGAGGTGGCCCGTAGCGTTGCAGCCATGACCGACCAGCGCTGGACCCCCCGCTCGCTCGCCCAGCAGACCGGCCGCACCTTCGTGGTGACCGGCGCCAACAGCGGCATCGGGCTCGAGACCGCCCGCGAGCTCGTCGTGCGCGGCGCCCACGTCGTCCTGGCCTGCCGCGACGTCGCCAAGGCCGAGGCCGCCCGCCGCACCCTCGGCGGCAACGGCAGCACCTCGACCGCGCAGCTGGACCTCACCGACCTCGACAGCGTCTCCTCCTTCGCCAAGCGGCTCGCCGACGACCACCCGGTCGTCAACGGTCTGGTCTGCAACGCCGGCGTCATGGGCGGCGCGCTCGCGCTGACCGCGCAGGGCCACGAGCGGCAGATGGGCACCAACCACCTCGCCCACACCGCCCTGGTCAGCGCCCTGTGGCCGCAGCTGGTGCAGTCCGCCGGCCGGGTCGTGATGGTCAGCAGCATCGCCGCCCGCGGCGGCAACCTGTCGGCGGTCAGCACCGTCGACGACCTCGTCGCGCCGCAGCCCTACGTCCCCGGCCAGGTCTACGCCCGCACCAAGCAGGCCAACCTGCTCTTCGCCCAGGAGCTGCACCGCCGGGCCGCCGCCGCGGGCGTGCCGGTCTCCTCGGTCGCCTGCCACCCGGGGGTCAGCTCGACCAACCTCTTCGCCCGCCAGCAGACCGACTCCGGCCGCGGCTGGCTCGCCCCGCTGGTCAAGCCGCTGTCGTCGGTCGTCATGCAGTCGGCCCGCGCCGGCGCCGAGCCGACCCTGCGGGCTCTGGACCACACGACCCCGAGCGGGGCCTTCGTCGGCCCTCGCCGGCTGGGGCAGTGGCGCGGTCCGGCGGAGCTGCTCGACGTCTACTCCACCGGGTCCGACCCGGCCGTCGCGGCCCGGCTGTGGGAGCTGACCGAGGAGGTCCTCGGCGCCCCGATCCTGCCGTGACCCCGCCTGCGCCGGCTCCTGTGCCGGTCGTCCCGGTCGCTGTTATCGGTGCCGGGCCCGCCGGCCTCGCGACCGCCGCGGCCCTGCAGCGTCGCGGGATCGACGCGGTGGTGCTGGAGCGCACCGCGGTCGGCGCGAGCTGGCGCGGCGCCTACGACAGCCTCGAGCTCAACACCGAGCGCGCCCTGTCGGCCCTGCCCGGCCTGCCGCTGCCCGACGACGACGGCCCGTGGGTGACCCGCGACCGCTTCGTCGACTACCTCGACGCCTACGCCGAGCGCTTCGGGCTCGACGTCCGCGCAGCCGACGTCACCCGCCTCGACCGGGTCGAGGGCGGGTGGGCGCTGGTCGGTGCCGGGCTGGTGGCCCGGCAGGTCGTCGTCGCGACCGGTGCCCAGCGGGTGCCGCGCCTGCCCGACTGGGGCGCGACGTCGCTGCCGGTCGTGCACAGCGGTGCCTACCGCCGCGCCACCGACCACGCCGGTCAGGTCGTGCTCGTCGTCGGGGGCGGCAACAGCGGCTGCGAGATCGCCCACGACCTCGCGGGTGGACCTGCGCGCCACGTCCTGCTGGCCGTGCGCGAACCGGCCGCCCTGCTGCCCAAGCAGCTCGGGCCGGTGTCGCTGCAGCGGGCCGCCTTCGCCGTGCTGCCGCTGCCGTCGGTGGTCGCCGACGCCGCGGTCCGTGGACTGCTCGCCACCCGGCTGTCGGACCGGCGGCGCGGCTTGCGGACCCCTGCCCACGTGATCTCGAAGGCTCGGGCCGGTCACGTCACGGCCGTCGACACCGGCCTGCGCGCCGACGTGCACCGCGGTCGGGTGACCGTCGTGCCCGCCGTCGAGTCGCTCGTCGGCCGCACCGTGCGGCTCGCCGACGGCAGCGCCCTCACCCCCGACCTGATCCTCGCCGCCACCGGCTGGACGCCCGGGCTCGAGCCGCTCGTCGGCCACCTGCGCACCGCCCACCGGATGTCGCTGCTCGACCGCACCGGCCGGCCCACCGCCAGGGCCGCTGACGAGGCCCTGCCGGGGCTGCGCTTCGTGGGCTTCGCCCCGACGCTGACCGGCTTCCTGCGCGAGGGCGCCTTCGAGGCCGAGCTGGCCGCCCAGGCCATCGCCGGGGCGGGCCTCGTCGAGCGGACCCTCACCGCCGTACGCCGCCGTCTCCCCCTCCCCGCCTGACCCCCGGCGCCCGCCACCCGCCGACCACCTCTTGCCGATTGGGTGGCTTCCGTCGGCGTGTCCCGGCGCGGCACGCCGAGAGATGCCACCCAATCGGCGGGGGTGGCGGATCACCGATGAGGTGCGGTGCCCGCGGGGAAGGGGGTGGCGGCGTCGGGCGTTGGGGAGGGCATGCGCATCGACATCTGGTCCGACGTGGTCTGCCCGTGGTGCTACGTCGGGAAGCGCCGGCTCGAGACGGCCCTGGCGCAGTTCCCGCACCCGGTCGAGGTCGTCTGGCACAGCTTCGAGCTCGACCCGTCGGCGCCCGCCGAGCGGACCGGGGGCTACGTCGACCACCTCGCCGCGAAGTACGGCCGGTCGCTGGCCGAGGCGCAGGGGATGCTCGACGCGATGACCGAGACCGCTGCCGTCGAGGGCCTCGACTTCCGCTTCGACCTCGCGCGCGGCGGCAGCACCTTCGACGCGCACCGGCTGCTCCACCTGGCCGCCGCGAAGGGCCTGCAGGGCGAGCTCAAGGAGCGACTGCTGCGCGCCACCTTCACCGAGGGCGAGCCGATCGGGCACCCCGAGGTGCTGACCCGGCTCGCCGTCTCCGTCGGACTCGAGGAGGCCGAGGTCAGCTGGGTCCTCTCAGGCGAGGCCTACGCCGATGCGGTCCGTCAGGACGAGGCCGAGGCCCGGCGGCTCGGCATCTCCGGCGTGCCGTTCTTCGTCGTCGACGGGCGCTACGGCGTCAGCGGCGCCCAGCCCGCCGAGGTGCTGCTCCAGGTCCTCGAGCAGGGCGCAGATCAGCACTCGGCCGAGCAGCACGCGGGCGCGTCCTGCGACGACGAGAGCTGCACGGTCTGAGAACCAGTCTGAGGACGAGACGGGCGGTCCGCACCCTGCAGCTGCTGTCGCTGCCCGCCGGTGCCGTGGCGCTGTCGGCCGAGGGGCTGGTCCGCCGCGCCGTGGGCCAGGACCCCGCCCAGGTGCGACAGCAGCTGCGTGACCGGTCCACGGCACGGACCCGGCGGGTGCTGGGTGACCTCAAGGGCGGGGCGCTCAAGACCGGCCAGCTGCTGTCGACCGTCGAGGCGCTGTTCCCCCAGGACCCCGAGTCGACGTGGCGCGAGGCCCTGACCTCCTTGCAGGACGACGCCGGTGCGCTGCCCTTCGCCGAGGTCGAACCTGTCCTGCGCGCCGACCTCGGAGCCGACTGGCGGGCGCTCTTCACGGCCTTCGACGAGACGGCCACGGCGGCGGCGAGCCTCGGTCAGGTGCACCGCGCGACCTGGGCCGCCGACGGCCGCGACGTGGCGGTCAAGGTGCAGTACCCCGGGGTCCGCGAGGCCCTGGTCGCCGACATCCGCACCCTCAGCGCGGTCAGCCGGCTCGCCGCGCTGGTCGCCCGCGGGCTGTCGCTGCCACCGCTCGTCGCCGAGCTGCGCGACCGGCTGCTCGAGGAGCTCGACTACCGCCACGAGGCCCAGTCGCAGACCGCCTTCCGCGACGCGCTACCGAGCGACGAGGTCGTCGTCCCCGAGGTCGTGCGGGCCGGCTCGCGCGTGCTCGTCATGGACTGGCTCGCAGGGACGCCGCTGGCGGAGGTCGCCCGCTCCGGCAGCCGGGCCGACCGCGATGCCGCGGCCTCGGCGTACCAGCTCTTCCTGGTCTCCGGGCCCGAGCGCTGCGGGCTGCTCCACACCGACCCGCACCCCGGCAACTTCCGGTGGCTGCCCGACGGGCGGCTCGGCGTGCTCGACTTCGGCTCGACGCTGGCACTGCCCGGCGGTATGCCCTCGACGTTCGGGCGGCTGATCGCCGCGCTGCTCTCCGGCGACCCGAGCCTCGTCGAGCAGCGGCTGCGCGAGGAGGGCTTCGTGCGTGGGCCCGTCGAGGTCGACAAGCTCGTCGACTACATGGCGCCCTTCAGCGAGCCCGCGCGCCACGAGCGCTTCCGCTTCTCGCGCGACTGGCTGCGGTCGGAGTTCGGCCGGGTCAACGACCCGCGCAACCCCGACTTCGGCGTCGCGCTGCAGCTCGACCTGCCCGCCGAGCACCTGTTCACCCACCGGGTCTGGCTCGGGATGGTCGGCGTGCTGTGCCAGCTCGAAGCCGAGGTCGACGTCGCCCCCGTCCTGCGCCGCTGGCTGCCCGGGTTCGCGTAGCTGTTCCGTGCACCCAGCGCTCAGGCCGAGGACCCTGCGCGTCGATCAGTCAGGGTGCTCACCCTGCTCGCCTTCCTCAGCCTGTGCGGCGCCTGCGCCACCGGGCTGCGCTGGTGGCTGCGCCGGGTCGACTCGCTCGGTCGACGGCGGGCCTTCCCGGTGTGGAGTACGGCCATCCTCACCGTCCTGGCCGTGGCCCTCGCGACCCCAGGGGTACGACGAGAGCTCGCCGAGCGCCGCCTCGAGTCGGCCGCGGGCGTGCTCGCGGGGCGGTCCGTCGACGTCGAGTGCCAGACCCTCGGCGGTGCCTTCGTCGACGCCGGTGCGGAGCTCGGCTACGTCCGCTTCGACAGCGCGGGCCGACCCGAGCCGGCGACGCTGCTGAAGTACGAGCCGTGCCGCGATCTGATGGCCTGGCTGCGCTCCGACAAGTCCTCGCCCACGCCGCAGCAGGTCGTCGCGGTGCACGTGCTCGCCCACGAGGCGATGCACATGAGCGGCCTCGCCGACGAGGCCCGCACCGAGTGCGCTGCGGTGCAGCGCGACGCGCAGGTCGCCCGACTGCTGGGGGCCTCGCCGTCACAGGCCCTGACGTTGGCCCGGTCCTACTGGGTGTCTGCCTACGACCGGCTGCCGGACGCCTACCGCTCGGGCGAGTGCCGCCGCGGTGGCGACCTCGACGAGGGGTTGCCGGACCCGCCCTGGGGCTGACCGCTCTACAGTCGGTTGGTGCGCCTGCTGAAGAGGTTCTTCCCCGACCGGGACGTCTGCGCCTGGTGCGACGGTCGCGGGCCCGACGGTGACCGTCACGACATGTGCACCGGCGTGGCCGTGACGCCCGCTCTCGAGCTCCTGCGCGGGGCCACCACGACGCCGTGCCGCTGCGCCGCCGAGGGGCACCGAGCGCGGTAGGCAGCGCCGGCTACCTACGCCGGCTACCTGCGGCGGTAGACGTCGGCGCGGTGGTCGACGGTCACGATGACCACGCCCGCTCCGTCGTCGTCGATGCGGTAGAGCACACGGAAGTCTCCACGGCGAGCAGAGTGCAGGCGGGCCAGGTCGAACTGCAGCTCATAACCGACCCGGCGAGAGTTGTCCGCGAGTCGACAGCAAGCCCTCGGTCGACTAACCCCCATCGAGTTCGAGACACTCATCAAGCCCGCTCATGCAGCCTGAAACTCCCTACCTAACCGGTCAAGCAGAGTGGGGGCAGTCCCGAAGACATGTCCATCTCGCCTGCCGCTTGCAACCGCGCGTCCCAGCACTTCGTAGGTGCTTTGTGCTCCCGGGCCCGTGCAACCACGTCCCCTAACCACGGGCACCTGCCCCGCCACTCGACCAGGACCCGGAACCCCGTCACCGGCAGGCAGGCCGCACCACCGCCATGCCCACCCCGCAACTCAAGATCCGGAATCGATCCATAGACCCCCGGATGCTCAAGCCGATCAGCGTGAAACACGCGGATTAGGCCCAATACCGTTCAGTTAAGATGACACCGGTGTAGTTTGGTGGCATGCCTCGTGCTGGGTGGCAGAAGCCGGAGACTGAGCGGCGCTTGTCCGACCTGGTGTCGGTGGGGGTGCTGACCCGGGTGTTCCCGCCGGAGCTGGTCGATGAGGTGATCGCCGGGGTTGGCCGGACCGAGCACCGTCATCGCGCGTTGCCGGCGCGGGTGATGGCGTACTTCTCGATCGGAATGGCGCTGTACTGTACTCGGAGGGCTCGTATGAGGACGTGCTGGCTCAGCTGACCGATGGGCTGTCGTGGGCCTCGGGGTGGACCGAGACGTTCACCCCGCCGAGCAAGTCCGCGATCTTCCAGGCGCGGGCGCGGTTGGGTGCCGAGCCGCTGGCGGCGTTGTTCGAGCGGGTCGCCAAGCCGATCGGCGGTGAGCAGACGCCGGGGGTGTGGCTAGCCGGGCGCCGGCTGGTCGCGATCGACGGGATGTGTCTGGATGTCGCTGACACGACCGTGAACGCCGAGCACTTCGGGCGGCCCGGGGTCAACAAGGGCGAGCAGGCCGCGTTCCCGCAGGCCCGGGTCGTGGCGCTGGCCGAGTGCGGGACGCATGCGGTCTTCGCCGCGCAGATCGGCAAGTACTCCGCTTCCGAGGCAGCGCTGACCGAGCCGCTGCTGGGCCGGCTGGAGCCGGGGATGCTGCTGCTGGCAGATCGTGGGTTCTTCTCCTACGCCCTGTGGCGCAAGGCGATCGCGACCGGAGCCGACCTGCTGTGGCGGGTCCGTACCGACCGCGGCGGTCCCACCCCGATCCACCTCAAGGACCTCCGCGACGGGTCCGAGCTTGTCAAGAATTCTGTGTAAGTCGCCTTGGTGATCATGGAAATGTGGGTTAACGGATGTGGTCGGCGAAGCGGTCGGGGTAGGTCAGGGCGAGGGCGTTGAGAGCGGTTCTCCAGCCTTGGACGGTGGCGCCGTC
>JAUYQP010000025.1 GCA_030697205.1 Mycobacteriales bacterium | reverse complement strand
CCCGCCCGCCCCGTCCGCCCCGCCCGCGCCCCTTGCGCCCCGCGCGTCCCGCGATCCGTCCGACTTCCACCTGGGAGTCCATCGGCCCACCGTGAGCGTGTGGGTACTCCCGCCGGGAGCCGACGCGCGCGAGGTGGAAGTCGCACGGACCGGGGCGCGGGCCGCACCACACCCCTAGAGTCCGCGGCATGGGGCTGCCGCGGGTGCTGCACGTGGCACAGCCGGTCGACGCGGGCGTCGCCCGCTGCGTGGCGCAGTGGGCCGCGGCGCAGCGGCAGGCGGGCGTCGACGTGCACGTCGCCTGCCCGCGCGGGGGTCACCTCACCGACGACCTCACCCGCGCGGGCGTGCCGGTCCACCGGTGGGACGCGACCCGCTCCCCCGGCCCGACCGTGCCCGCCGAGACCCGGGCCCTGGCCCGCATCGTCGCCGAGATCGATCCCGGCCTCGTGCACCTGCACTCCGCCAAGGCCGGCCTCGCGGGCCGGCTCGCGATCCGCGGCCGCCGACCGACGGCGTTCTCCCCGCACGCCTGGTCCTTCGACGCCGTCACCGGCCCGGTCCGCACGGCCTCGCTCGCGTGGGAGCGGCGGGCCACCCGCTGGACGAGCCTGCTCGTCTGCGTCAGCGACGCCGAGCGGACGCGCGGCCGCGACGCCCGGGTGCGGGCCCGGCGCACCGCCGTCGTCGCCAACGGCGTCGACCTGCGCGCCCTCACCCCCGCGACCGCCCAGGACCGCGCGCGGGCCCGCGCGGACCTCGGCCTGACCGACGGCCCGCTCGCCGTGTGCGTCGGCCGGTTGGCGCGCCAGAAGGGCCAGGACGTCGCGGTGCGGGCCTTCGACGTCGTACGCCGTGAGCTGCCCGACGCCACCCTCGTCCTCGTCGGCGACGGCCCCGACCGGTCGGCCCTGACCGGCCGGGGCGCGGTCCTCGTGGGCGACCGCGACGACGTCGGGGACTGGCTCGCCGCGGCCGACGTCGTCGTCGTCCCGAGCCGCTGGGAGGGGATGGCACTGGTGCCCCTCGAGGCGATGGCGCGGGCCCGCTCGGTCGTCGCCTCCGACGTCACCGGTGTGCGCGAGTCGGTCCCGCGCGGCGCCGGCGCGATCGTCGCGCCCGACGACCCGGCAGCCCTCGCGACCGCCCTGACGGGACGACTGCGGGACGGCGCCGACCACGAGGGGCTCATCGGGCGCGCCCACGTCGAGCGCCACCACGACCTCACCGTCACCGTCGCCCGGCTCGCCGACGCCTACCTGGAGGCCCTCACATGACGGCGCCGGCGTGAAGGAGCTCACCGGACGCGACGCGCTGACGAGGGCCGGGACCCGCTACGACGAGCTCGTCGCGGACGAGCCCGTCACCTGCCGGCGCCCGTGGCTGCAGGCCTGGGTCGACAGCTACACCGACTGGGAGCCCTGGGTCGTCCTCGTCGACGGCGCCGCCGCCGCGCTCGCCCGCAGGAGGAAGGGCCCGGTCACCCAGGTCTCTGTCCTCGGCACCGGACCGTCGGACGAGAGCCGGCTGCCCGCCACCGATGCGGCCGCCGCCGCGAGCCTCGCCAACGCGATCCTCGCGGGCCTGCCCGCCCGCTGGTCACTGCGCGCCGAGCAGCTCCCGCCCGAGTGCCCGGTGCTCGCCGAGCTCGTCGCCCGCTGCCCCGTCCACGAGCTGCGCCCCGGCGACGGCCTGCCGCGCGTCGACCTCACCGACGACTGGCGCAGCCACGTCTCGCGCAACTCCCGGCAGGCCGACAGCAAGGCCCGCCGCCAGCTCGCCGAGGCCGGCTTCGAGCTGACGGAGACGCGGACCACCGACCCCGCCGAGGTCGCCGCGGCGATGCCCGACGTCCGCGCCGTGCACCGCGCGCGCGACCTCGCGATGGGCCGCCGCGCCGATCACGACGACCCGCGCGAGGCCGCCTTCCACGCCGCCGTCGTCGCGGGCCACGACGTCGACCTCTACCAGCTCAGGGCCAACGGCCGCCTCGCGGCGTACGTCCTGGGCTTCCCCGACGGGCGCTCCCTCGGCGTCTGGGACAACCGCGTCAACCCCGACTTCCAGCGCTTCAGCGCCGGCCGCGTCGCCAACACCGCGGTCCTCAAGGCCGCGGTCGACGACCCTGACTACGACGTCCTCGACTGGATGCGCGGCGAGGAGGCCTACAAGCTCTCCTCCGCGACCCGCGTCACCGCGACCTCCCAGCTGCGCGCCTGGTCGAGCCGCACCCTGCGACTGCCGTACGACGCTGCCGCCCGCGGGCGGGCCTTGCGCTCCGACAGCGCCGTCGCGGCGCGGGTCTTCACCGCCCTGGGCAAGCCGCCTCCGCGGGACTAGCGGCCCCAGCGCCTGCGGACACCGACGAGCTTGAGCGCGAGCACGAGCGCCCCTGCCCGCGTCGGGGCCGGCATCCGCGGCGCGGCGAGCGCGCGCTCCCACCGGCCGGGCATCCAGTCCCAGGCGAGCTGGTAACCGGCGTCCGCCGCGGCGGCGACCACCCGGTCGTCGTAGAGCCCGAAGGGGTAGGCGTGGGTGGCGCAGGGCCGCTGGGTCAGGTCCTCGAGCGCAGCCTTGGACCCCACCAGCTCGTCGCGCAGGGTCGTGTCGTCCAGCGTCCGCAGGTCGCGGTGGGTGAGGGCGTGCGAGCCGAGCTCGACCCAGGGCGAGGCGGCGAGCTCGGCGGCCTGCGCGCGGTCGAGCAGCCGGCCGGGCGGACCGTGCACGTCGGCGTGCTGAGCGCCCCAGAGGCCCGGGTTGACGTAGAGCGTGGCCGGAACCTGCAGCTCCTCGAGGACGGGCAGCAGCCCGGTGCGCCAGTCGAGGAAGCCGTCGTCGAAGGTGAGCACGGCCTCGCCCGCAGCGGCCTCGCGTCCGACCAGGTCGCTCGCCCGCAGGAAGCGGTAGCCACGACGCTGCAGGTGGGTGATGTGGGTGCGCAGGCGCTGGGGCGTGACGACGAGCCGGGAGGGGTCCTGCTCGTCGGTCGCGGCCCCGACACCGTGGTAGGTGAGGACGGCAGGTCGCTGGAGCACAGTGCAGTCTCGCCCATGACCTGCCCGCGACCTGCCCGCGCGGTGGCTCCCTGCGCCCTACAGTGCGTCGATGCGCGCCTCCGGACCGCTGCCTGTGAGCGCTGTCGTGCTCGCCCACGACCGGAGGCACGCGGTCGACCTGGTCGTGCGCCGGCTGCGCAGCCTCGGCATCGACGACGTCCTCGTCGTCGACAGCGGGTCCTCGGACGGCACCGCCCAGATGCTGGCCGAGACCCACCCGTGGGTGACGGTCGTCGACCCGGGCGGCAACGTCGGGGCCAGTGGCCGCAACCTCGGGGTCGAGCAGGCCCGTCACGAGCACGTCCTCATGCTCGACGACGACGCCTACCCGCGACCCGGGGCCGCGGAGGCGCTGCTCGAGACCTTCCGCCTCGTCCCCACGGCGGCGGTGGTCGGCGGCCTCGTCCGTGACGTCGAGGAGCCACCGGAGGGCAGCGACATCGCCCCTGACCCCGACGTCGTGCGCTACGAGGGGCCGGGCACCTTCGACTGGTGGCTCCGTCGCGGCCGCACCCACCCGGTCGGACCCGAGGGCGTGCCCGCCTTCTTCTTCCCCGAGGGCTGCTGCATGGTGCGGCGCACCCCCTTCCTCGAGGCGGGCGGCTTCTACGCCCCCTACTTCTTCGCGACGTCGGAGATCGACCTCACGACCCGGCTCGTCGCCCGCGGCTTCGAGGTCCGCTACCAGCCGGGCGCGGCCTTCGACCACATGAAGGTGCGCGCCGGCCGGGTCGCGAGCAGCGCCGTGCTGCGCTACCGCGTCCGCAACCAGGTCTGGTACTTCCACCGGCACTTCCCGAGGGCGCTCGCTGCCCGCCGCATCGCGGCGTACCTGCTCTTCGACCTCGTCCAGGCCGGCTACGAAGGCGCGCTGCGGCACTGGTGGACCGGGGTGCGCGAGGCCTGGACGCTGCGCCACACCGTCGCGGCCGACGTCGCGCCGTTGCCCCGCGAGGTGCTGCGGCGTGCGGAGATGGACCGCGGCCGGCTGCACCTGCGCCTGCTCGCGGTGCAGCTCAGGAAGAAGGCGCTGCCGCGGGCCTGAGGACGTCGAGGCGGGCCACCATCGCGAGGCCCCGCGCCCGGTCCTGACCATCACGGCCGTCGATGAGCAGCAGATCGGCGGCGGCCTGCACGGTGCAGGCGTAGCGCAGCTCGCGCAGCCGCGCCGGGGAGGGCGAGCGAGGGTACGACGCGAACTCCTCCAGCAGGGCGTCACCGGTCGCCGGGGCGAGCAGGGCTGCCAGGCGTGCGACGTCGGCGCCGGCCGGCCCGGTCGTCGTCGTCTCCCAGTCGATGACGTGGAGCGCGTCGCGGGTCGGCAGGACGTTGCCCGCGTGCAGGTCGCCGTGGACGGTGACCTGCGGGCCGTCCTGGGCCAGCAACCGACGGGCCAGCGCCCGGTCAGCGCGCGGCACCGGGCCGAGCTCGAGGCGGGCCCGCTGGACGACCTTGCGGACGAGGCCGCCCTCGGCGGGGCCGGGTGGGGCCGGCGGGAGCTCGAGGGTCGCGAGCCGGTCCAACGCCGCGGCGGCCACACCGGGCGGCAGCTGCTCGAACGGCACCGCCTCGACCCGGGGCGCGACGTACCAGCCCTCGCCCGAGGCCACGACCTCCGGCGCCCGCAGCGGGCCGCTCGAGCCCACGACAGCGCGGCGCGCGCGCTCGACGGCGAAGGGGGCCACGTCGGACGGTCGGTCGCTCACGGTGACGAACCATGCGCCGGCCCGCAGGAAGCGGCGCGGCCCCTCACGCCAGCCGTCCTCGATCCGCGCGCCCAGCGCGGCCACCGCGGCCTGGACCTCTGCGCGCAGCGCGGCGGGCAGTTCCTCCAGCAGCTCCAACGCCTCTCCTTCGGCTCAGGAGCATCCTCCCACCCCGTCTGCGCCGCCGTCCGGGCGCATCTCACTGCTCTGCGCCGTCGTCCGAACGGGTGACGCGACTACAGGCCTTCCCCGGTATGCCGACTACTCTCTGTGACAGGTAACACCGACGACAAGGGCGAACCCGCGGCGACGCGGGGGTGCAGAGCCAGGGGCCTCCAGGAGGCGACCCAGCCGCCGAACCGGGAGAACCACCGTGCGCACCAGCTGCCGAGTCGCCCTCACCCTGGGCACCCTCGTGGGGACCTTCGCCATGACGTCGCTGGTCGCCGCCGCGCCGGCGAGCGCCCACGAGGTCCGGACCCGCAAGGTGGTGGCCAGCAAGCTGGTGCGCACCAACGCCGTCGCCAACTGGTCGAAGATCGCGAGCACCCGCAGCCGCTTCGTCAAGCCCGCACTGACCACGACGACCGCGCCCGCTCCGGCCCCCGCACCTGCCCCCGCCGCTCCCTCGCTCGCCTGGAAGGGCGCGCAGGTCCACGTGCTGTGGGACGCCGGCACCGAGGCCGAGGTCGACCGCCAGGTCGGACTGCTCGCGTCGCTCGGCGCCAACACGGCCCGCGTCGACGTCGCCTGGGCGTCGCTGCAGGAGAGCGGCCCGACGAGCTGGACCAGCTGGTACGTCCAGCGCCTCGACACCTTCGTCGCGAAGGCCAACGCCAAGGGCATCACGCCACTCATCACCCTCGACGAGACGCCGTGCTGGGCGTCGAGCGCCCCCGAGACCCTCAAGCAGGGCTGCACCGGCCGCTACTGGGACCGTCGCACCCAGGACTGGGCACCGACCGACGCCGGCGACTTCGCCCGCGCCGCTGCCTGGGTCGCCAAGCGCTACGCCGGCAAGATCGCCGCGCTCGAGCTGTGGAACGAGCCGAACTACGACGACTACGGCACCGTCAACCTGCGGACCGAGAGCGTCGGGACGACCAAGGCCGTGGCCTACGCCCGCATGGTCGAGGCGGCCTACCCGGCCGTGAAGGCCGTCGCGCCCTCCGTGCCGGTCCTCGCCGGTGCCCTGTCCTACGCCGACACCGGCTTCTACAACGCCCTCGTCGCGGCCGGCCTGAAGAGCTACGACGGCTTCTCGGTCCACCCCTACACCGACGGGCGCAGCCCCGACGCGGTCGGCTCGGCCGAGTGGCGCAAGGTCGACTTCAGCGCCGGCATGGTCGCCTTCCGCGCCGCGATGGTGGCCAAGGGCCAGGGCGCGAAGCCGCTGTGGATCACCGAGGCCGGCTGGACCAACTGCACGGCGGGCTCGATGATGTGCGTGTCGGAGACCGAGCAGGCCGCCTGGACCGCGCGCAGCGTGACGATCGCCCGCAGCTGGCCGTGGCTCAAGGCCTACTACTCCTACACGCTGCTCGACGGCGGCACCGACCGCACCTACAGCGAGGACAACTTCGGCCTGGTCCGCACCACCGGTGCCGCCAAGCCCGTCTACGGCGCGCTCAAGTCGGCCTTCGCCGCCTGATCGCCACCCGCTCCCGGGACAGGGCCGTACCGCGACCTCCCTCGCCGGTGCGGCCCTGCGGGCTAGCGTCACCGGCGTGACGCTGCCCTTCGCCCTGGGTCGGCCCCGGGGCGTCGGCCTGCTGGTCTCGGCCGCGTCGCTCGCCGTCGCCGGCGGTGCGGCCAGTGCCCTGCTCGACAGCCAGCTGCACCCGCTGGTCCCCGCGGCGCTCGTGCTCGCCGCCGTGCTCGCCTGGCTCACCGTCACGCGCCCCGCCGTCGTGCTGGCGCTGGCCCTGACCCTGTCGCCCCTGGAGTCGCTGCAGCTGCCGCTCGGTCCCGGGGCGCTGTCCCCCACCGAGGCTGCGCTGCTGCTCGTCGCGCTCGGCTGGGTCGCCCGGGCGGTGAGCGGTCACGGCCGCACGGTGTGGCCGAGCTGGGGCGACGCACCCGTGATCGCACTGGTGCTGCTCGCGCTCCCCAGCGCCGTGCTGGGCTCGGAGATCGCCGACGTCGCCAAGACGGCAGCGATGTGGTCGGCGTTCTACCTCGCCTTCCTCGTCGCCAAGTCGCTCGACCGCCGCGAGGTCGTGCTCGTGCTCGTGTCGCTGGCAGTCGGCGCGGCCGTCCTGGGAGCCCAGGGTGTCCTCAGCTACCTGTCCTCCGGTGGCGCGACCGTCTCCGCCGGTGGCTCGGCCGTGTCCGGGCGGGCCTCCTCCGGCATCGACGACCCCAACTACTACGCCGCTTACCTGCAGCTGGCCGCGATCCCCGCGCTCGGCCTGGTCGTGGGCCTTCACGGCCGCTGGCGGGGGGTCGCGCTGGTCGCGGTCGCGTCCTCGGTCGCCGGGATCGTCCTGTCGCTCTCGCGCGGTGCCACCTTGGGGCTCGCCCTCGCCCTCGTGCTGCTGATGAGCGCCTGGAGCCGGTCGCGGCGCTTCGCCGTCGCCGCTGTCGTTGCGCTCGCTGCGACGCTGGCGGTCAACGCGGGCCCGCTCGTCAACAGCACCGTCTACGAGACCGTGAGCACCCGGCTGTCCAGCGTCACCTCGGGGCAGTCCAGCACCAACACCCGGCTCGACCTGTGGCGCGGAGCCGTCACATTGGTGCAGCAGCACCCCGAGGGCATCGGGATCTACCGCTTCGAGACCTACGCCGGGCGGATGGGGCTCGTCGAGCGCGGGGCCCCCCTGAGCCACGCCCACAACAGCTACCTCAACCTCGCCGCCGAGCTCGGGCTCGCGGGCATCACTGCGCTGCTGGTGTGGCTCGGCGTCGTCGCACGGGGCCTGTGGCGCGAGCTGCGGCGCAAGCGGCCGGAGACCTTCGCCTTCACGGTCGGGCTGTCCGCGGCCTTCGCGGGCTGGGCCTTCCAGTCCCTGACGGTGACGCTCTACCAGGTGCAGATCATCTGGGGGACCTTCTTCGTGCTGGCCGGCCTCGCGGCTGCGCTCCCGCGCTTCGCCGACGAGCAGCCCGCCGAGCAGCCCGTCGCAGCGTCGGCGCTCAGGACGAGCGCAACGACCTGATGGTGCGCCGCGGGGCCTCCGTCACCGGACGGTCCGCCGCCGAGGGGGCGTAGCCGTAGGCGGAGGTCGACCGGTCGTCGCCGGCGAGCCGGTTGACGACGATGCCGACGACGTTGGCGCGCACCCGGCGCAGGGACTCGATCGTGCTCTCGAGCTCCCGACGCCGCACCTTCGCGAGGTCCACGACCAGGATCACGCCGTCGACGGCCGCGGCGACGAGCTGGGCGTCGGCACCCGCCGACACGGGTGGGGTGTCGAAGAGCACCAGGTTGGCGCGGTCGGACAGCGCCTTGATCTTCTCCTGGCTCGTGGCGTAGCCGAGCAGCGTGGAGGGGTTCGTGGGCAGCGGGCCGGGGGGCATGACGGCGAGCGACTCGAGGTCGGTCTGCTGCGTGCACGCCTCGTAGGACGACTGCCGCTGCAGCCAGCTCGACAGGCCGCGGCTGCCCTGCGGCACGACCTTCAGGCGCTCGAGCAGCATCGGGCGCCGCAAGTCGGCGTCGACGACCAGCACCTCGCCCTTGGTGAGCGACATCAGCGCGGACGACCAGGCCAACGACGCGGTGACGGTCGACTTGCCCTCGCCCTCACCGGTGCTGGTCACCGACAGGCTCCTCAACGGCCGGTCGGAGACGAACTGCAGGTTGGTGCGCAGCACCCTGACGGCCTCGTCGAAGCGCTCGCCCGCCACCTTGGTCCGGCCCTTGCGAGGGAGGGTCGCGAGCAGCGGCAGGCCGAAGTCGTCGGCCAGGTCGTCGACGTCGAGGCGGGTATCGAAGCGCGCGTGCAGCAGGGACGCGGCACTCGCGAGCACGAGCGACACCAGCAGCGCGATCGCGACGGTCAGCAGCGGCCTCGGGCGGGCCGGCTCCTCGGGCTGAACGGCGCGCTCGGCGACGAGGACGGCCGAACCCGGGCTGAGCCCCGACAGCCGACTCCCGGCGTAGACCTCGAAGGAGTCGGCCCAGGCGTTGGCGAGGTCGCGCGCGAAGGCAGGGTCGGCGTCCTCGGCGGTCAGCTCGATGAGCAGCGTCTCGGTGATCTGGTCGAAGGTCATCTTGTCGACGGCGTCGGCGGCATCGATGTCGAGCTTCTCGCGCGCGATGACGAACTCCGCGACAGGGCGGCTGCCGATGAGGTCCACGAGGGTGCGCGCGAGGGCCTGGTTGGCCTGCAGCTGGTCGAAGCTCGCCCCACCGCTGTCGGGACGCTCGGGGAACGTCACGGCCATCTTCGCGCTGGCCTCGTAGATCGGGGTCTGCTGCTTCACGACGACGTAGGCGGTGACCGTGAAGAGCACCACCCCGGCCAGGATCAGCCACTTGCGCGCCCACAGCACGAGTCCCGGCTGGTCCTTCTTCGCCACCGGGGTCCCCTTCCTGGGCGAGCGCTGCGCTGCACCCAGCCTAGGAGACCTCGGCCGGTTCGGTAGCCCGGTTGAGCCCGCCGCGCCGACGGGCCCGCAGCCCCTCCAGGCACCCGAGGGCCTTCGCGACGTCCTTGAGCGCCGCGGCGGCGGGGACCAGCGCGGCCGTCCGCACCGGGTCAGGCCCCCGCACAGCCCGCACCAGAGGCAGGGAGAGGTACGCCGCCGCGCCGACGAGGGCGCCCGCCCGAGCGCGCCGCCCGGTCACCAGGAGCAGCGGACCGGCGACGTAGGCGACTGCCCGAGCGAGGTCGCGCGCGACGAGGGTGCGCTCCCCGGACAGCCCGTCTCCGCGGCCGTAGGAGCGGTACATCCGGGCGGTGGCCGCGACCGTCGGTCGCTGGTGCCAGGCGACCTCGGCGTCGGCGGTGAGGACGGCCATCCCACCGCGGCGCACGACCGCCTGCCCGAAGCTGACGTCCTCGCCTGCGGCGAGCGTCTCGTCGTAGCCCCCGACGGCGCGCGCGACGGCCACCGGCACCGCGTTGGAGCGGTTGGTGGGCAGCGACGGGTCGAAGGCGCGACCGAGCAGCGCTCCGTAGCCGCGGACCAGCCAGGTGGGCCGGCGGACCTCGTCAGGGTCGGGGTAGCCCGCGGCGGCCATGGCGGCGTCGAAGGGACCGCGCGACAGGACGCGGTAGACGCCGGTGACGAGCTCGGGCTCGCCGTCGGCCGCGGCGGCCCGGAGCGCGTCGAGCCACCCGGGCACCGGCTCGCAACCCACGTCGGTGGCGGCGACCCACGGCGTCGTGACGTGCGGCAGCGCGGCGTTGCGGGCCGCCGGGATGTTGGTCCCCGGGGCGACGAGGACGCTGACCCGGTCGTCGGGCCAGGAGGCGACCCGCTGCGCCGTCCCGTCGGTCGAACCGCCGTCGACGACCAGCACCCGGTCGTCGGGCCCGAGCTGCGGGACCACGAGCGCGAGCAGCGCCGCGATGCCGTCGGCCTCGTCGAGCACGGGGGTCACGACCGTCATCGCCGGACCGCTGGACAGGCCCGCACCGGGCCGACCGGCGGCCTGGGCGAGCACCTGCACGAGCAGGTCGGCGACCTGCGCCGCACTGGGGTGCCCGGCGACGAGCTCGCGACCGGCCGCTCCCGCGACCCGTCGGGCGGCCGGGTCGGCGAGGCGCGCGAGGGCGGAGGCGACCTCATCGGGCGCGCCCGGCCGCACTCCGGCACCGGCCCGCCCGGCAAGCCGTCGGACGACGGCCCCGCCCTCGACGCCGATGACGGGCACCCCGGCGAGCATCGCCTCGAACGCGGTGGTGCCGAAGCCCTCCTTCGACGGCGAGCGGCGGTCGTCGGTCGGCTTGGTGAGGACCAGCAGCGCGTCGAACGCCGCGAGAAGGCGGGCCGCCGAGGGCACCGCGTCGACGAAGGCGACCCGGTCGGACAGCCCCAGGTCGGAGGCCAGCCGTCGCAGGTCCGTCCCGGTGCCGGGGGCGCTCGGGTCGTCGTCACCGACGACGACGAGGCGCCAGCCCTCGCCGCCGGGGAGAGCCACGGCGCGTACGGCGTCGTCGACGCCCTTGTAGGGCACCAGGCGGCCGAGCACGACCGCAGTGGGGCGGTCGTCGAGCACGAGGCCGTGGCCGGCCAGCTCGGCGCGGGCAGCAGCGCGGTCGAGGGGTGGCTGGTCGGGTCGTGGCGGCGGGACGACGACGACGTCGTCGCGACCCACCGGCTCGCCGAGCTCCTCGACCGCTGCGACCACCCGGGTGCACAGGCGCCCGAGCAGCGGTGCGATGCGGTCGTAGGAGTGGTCGTGCTTGGCCCACACCAGGGGGGACCCGACCTGCAGGCACGCGGGAGCGGTCACGACCGCAGCCTTCACGCCGTTGGCGAGCACCACGTCGGGGCGGACGCGCCGCAGCACGCGACCGACCCCGGCCGTCGCCGTGACCAGGTCGACGGGCCGGTTGCCGACGGGGAGCAGCTCGACCGGGACGCCACGGGCCTCGAGCGCGGCGCGCAGCGGGCCGTCCTGCAGGAGCAGGACCTCCGGCTCGAGCCGGTCGGTGGCGGCGAGGACCTTCAGCAGCCAGCCCTCGGCCCCGCCCAGCACCGCCGACGGGACGACGACGAGCACCCGCAGCCGCCGGGTCACGACGACTCCTCGGCTGCCCGCCCCGGCAGCAGGCCGCGCAGCAGCGCCACCGGTTCGGGAGCGAGGCGTACGGCGAGCAGCAGCCAGGCCACGGCGTACGCCACCGCGCCGACGGCGACCGCGGCGAGCAGCGGCAGGCCGGTGAGCAGGACCGCGGCGAGCGGGACCGTGGCCAGCACGGGCACCAGCAGCGGTCGCAGCACCTGCTGCGCCTGCAGCCCCACCTCGCGCCGCAGCCAGACGACGAGCACGACCGCCTCCAGCAGGTAGGAACCGGTGGTGGCCGCCGCCGCGCCGGACGCCCCGAACACCGGGATCAGGGCGAGGTTGGCGGCGATGTTCACGCCCGCTGCAACGCAGCTCGCAGCCAGCACCCGCCCGCGGCGCTCGCGGGCGAGCAGGGCGTAGGAACACAGGTAGCCCAGGGCGAAGGCCAACGGCGCCCCCGCGAGCAGCCGCAGGACCAGCGCGCCGTCGGTGACGAAGGCCTCCGTGTAGAGCAGCCGGAGCAGGTCCTCGGGCCGCAGCAGCAGGAGGACACCGAAGGGCACGTAGACGGTCGCGATCGCCGCCAGGCCGGTGTCGACGCTGCGACGGACCCGCCACGGCTCCGGGTCCGCGGAGACCGAGGGGAAGACGGCGCTGTTGACGACCCAGGTGAGGAACAGCACCGTCTCGAGGAAGCGGTACGCCGCCGAGTAGTGCCCGACCGCCCGATCGCCGGCGAGCAGACCCAGCAGTACGGCGTCGAGCCGGAACAGCGCCATGGACACGATGCTGTCGACGCCGATGGCGAACGACGACCGGGCCAGCTCGGCGAGCTCGCCGCGGCTCGGTAGGGCCCGGTCGACCCGGACGCCCGCGCGGTGGGCGGCGACGGCGAAGGCCACCAGGCCCAGCGCGCTGCCGACCAGGTAGCCGGTGCACAGCGAGACCACCCCGCCGCCGAGGGCGAGCAGGACGCACACGACGGTCGTGGTCACGAGCCGCTGGACGACCAGCGCCGCCGAGACCCCCGCCTGGCGCTGGAGGGCCTGGGCACCGGCCCGCAGGACGTCGCCCCACAGCTCGAGCAGCACGGCCACCATGAGCAGGCCCACGGCGATGCCGCCCTCGCGGGTCGGTCGGGCCACCGCGGCGGCACCGCCGACCAGCCCGAAGACCGGCAGCGCGATGAGGGTCGTGAGCGCCAGGCACCGGGCCATCAGCAGCGGCAGCGACGCGGGATCGGCACTCGCCCGCTGGACGAGCACGGTGGTGAAGCCGCCTGCGGGGACTGAGGCGAGCAGCAGCGCCAGGGCGAGGGCGAAGGAGAAGACGCCGAAGCCCTCCTCGCCGAGGCTGCGCGCCGCGACGACCATGAGCACGAGCGTCGCGACCTTGCCGAGCAGCTCGGCGACGCCGCGCACCGCGGCATTGCGGGCGGCGACGACGGTCCTGGACCCCTCCTCGGGGACGGCCGCGTCGTCCTGGGGGGTGGTCACCTCCACAGTGTGCCGTCCTCACCTGTGGGCTCTCAGGTGCGATGCTCCCGCGGTGCAGAGCGAGCGCGACCAACCGGACCCCTCCACGCGGCGGGTCGTCGTGCGCAGGGTGCTGCTCGGCACCGGCGTGCTGCTCGGGACCAGCGCGCTGTGGACGGCGGTGGCGCTGCTGAGCGTGCGCGACGACCTCGAGCAGGCGCGCGAGGTGCTGTCCGAGGCCCGCGACGCGGGGGACGTCGACGCGAGCCGCCCCCGGCTCGCGGACGCAGAGGAGCGGCTGGACCGCGCGTCGTCACGGCTGCGTGCACCCGGACCGGCGCTGATCGGCGCGCTGCCCGTCGTGGGGCGCCCCGTCCGCGGGATCGAGAGGGCCTCGACGGCCGGGCTCGCGGTGGTCCGCGGCACTCGCGCGGCGCTCGACGCGGCGGACCCCGGGGGCACGGGCCTGGTCGGCGAGGGGAGGGTCGACGTCGACGGCCTGCGGGCCCTCGCCGACGTGCTCGCCGACGCGGCCGCCGACAGCCGGGGCCCGGTGGCCGACCTCGTCAGCCAGCCGACCCGTGGCGTGCCGGCATTCATCGCCGACCCGCTGCGCGGCGCCCAGGCCGACCTGGCCGCGGTGCCCGACACCCTCGACCGGGCCGCGAGGTCGGTCCGCGCCCTGTCCGGAGTGCTCGGCGGCGACGAGCCCCGCCAGCTGCTGCTCGTGCTGGAGAACAACGCCGAACTGCGGGGCACCGGCGGCATCGTCACGGTCTTCGCGGAGGCGGTGGCCGACGACGGCCGCGTCGACGTCGGGCGGTTCCGCGATGTGAAGGACGTCGCGGACGGGGCGGGCACGGCGCGTCGTGTCGACGCACCCGAGGACTACCAGCAGCTCTGGGGACGGTTCCTCGCCGACACCACGCTGTGGAAGAACACCAACATGTCGCCCGACGTGCCGACATCGTCGGCAGTGCTGGCCAACGTCGCCGACGCGGCCATCGGGCGTCGCCCGACAGCCGTGGTGTGGCTCGACGTCCCGGCGATCGCCCAGGTGCTGCGCGCCACCGGTCCGGCCGAACTCGAGGACGGCACCGTGCTCACCGCCGACAACGCCGTGAAGACCCTGCTCTCCGACGCCTACCGGACGGCACCCGACGACCTCGAGGGCCAGTCGCAGCGCCGGGCACAGCTGCGCGGCGTCGCTGACGCCGTTCTGGACCGCATCGTCGGCGGCGGCGACGGCAGCACGAGTGCGAGCCGGCTCGGGCTGGCACTCGCCGAGGCGGCCCGCGGCCGCCACCTCAAGCTGTGGTCGGCCGAGCCCGACGAGCAGGCCGACCTGCTCGCGGGGGGCCTCGCCGGCGAGGTCGCCGCCGACGGCGGAGACCTGACGTCGTTCGTCGTGCAGAACTTCGGTGGCGGCGGCGGCGAGGGCAACAAGCTCGACTACTACGCCCGCCGGCAGACCACCATGACCGTCGAGCTCGGCCGCGACGTCGCGGTGGTGCGACAGGAGGTGGCATTGCGCAGCACCGCACCCGCGCGCGGGCTGCCTCGCTACGTCGCCGGCTTCGAGACCCCCGGGATCCTCAACTCGCTGGTCACCCTCGCCCTGCCGCGCGACGCGTCGCTGCTCGAGTTCAGCCGCGAGGGCCGGTCGGTCAACACCGAGCTGCTCCCCGAGGGCGACCACACGGTGGTGACCGACACCACCGCTCTCGCGCCGGGGACGACGGCCACCTGGGTCCTCAGCTACAGCCTCCCCCTGCGCGACGGTCGCTACCGGCTCACAGCCCTCCCGCAGCCGCTCGCGGTCGACGGAGGGCTGTTCGTCCAGGTCTCGGCGTACCCCGGCCTGGAGCTGCGGTCGACCGACCCCCGCACCGACCTCACCACCGGGCGCCTGACGATGTCCGGTCCGTTCTCGGAGCGGGTCGACGTCGAGCTGGAGGTCGTGCGCCCCGGGCTGCTCTCGCGCACCCTCGACCGCGCCCGGGACTTCTGGCGCCAGCCGCTCGGGT
This sequence comes from Mycobacteriales bacterium, assembly GCA_030697205.1. Taxonomy (NCBI): domain Bacteria; kingdom Bacillati; phylum Actinomycetota; class Actinomycetes; order Mycobacteriales; species Mycobacteriales bacterium. The sequence continues at coordinate 51,251 of JAUYQP010000025.1, read as the reverse complement.
AGCGCTCGCGTAGGCAGTGGGGCCGCTCAGCCGCCCTTGCGCGCCAGCACGGCCGACACCGTGCGCAGGATGATCTTGATGTCGCTCCAGAGCGACCAGTTCTCGATGTAGTAGTTGTCGAAGCGGGCGCGGTCCTCGATGGAGGTGTCGCCCCGGAGCCCGTGGACCTGCGCCCACCCGGTCAGCCCGGCCGGCACCCGGTGGCGCGCCGTGTAGCGGGGGAACAACCGGGTGAACTCCTGCACGAAGTGGGGCCGTTCCGGACGCGGGCCGACCACCGTCATGTCGCCGCGCAGGATGTTGAGCAGCTGGGGCAGCTCGTCGAGGCTGGTCGCGCGGATGAAGCGCCCGACCGGGCCGAGCCGGTCGTCGTGGCTGATGTTCCAGTTCGTGGCGGATTCGGACTCGTCGACGGGCTTGAGCGAGCGGAACTTCAAGACCTCGAAGGGACGGCCGTCAAGGCCGACCCGCTCCTGGCGGAACAGGATGCCGGGCCCGCCCTCGAGCCGCACGCCGAGCGCCACGGCCCCCATCACGGGGGCCAGGACGAGCAGAGCGGAGCCGCTCGCGACGATGTCGAAGAGCCGCTTGAGCCGCCACATCGGGCTGCGGAAGGCGGCCCGGCGCAGCCGGACCAGCGGGAGACCCCAGACCTGGTCCATGTCGCGGCTGGTCGTGTGGAGCTCGAACAACCGAGGCACGAAGAAGATCTCGGCCTCGAGGCGGTCGCAGGTGCGGATGATGTCGACCATGTCGGACTCGGGGACGTTGCCGAAGGCGACGACGACGTCGCGCACGCCGAACTCCACGATGACGCTCGCCAGCGACTCGTGCCCGCCGAGCAGCGGCACCGGGCGCTCGGCCTCCTGCAGGAGCGGGTCGCGGTCCAGGAAGCCCACGGGACGCAGGCCGTACTCCCGGTGCTCCAGCAGCATCCGGACGATCTGCCCGCCGATCCGCCCCGCCCCGAGGACGAGGGTCGGGTGCGACACCCAGCCACGCGAGCGGAACCGCCGCACCACGGCGTAGGAGACCGCGCGCAACGTCACCGCCAGCGTCGCGAACACCGCTGCCGTGCCGAGCAGCCCCGCGTCGACGAGCGTGGGGTCGAGCAGCAGCGCGAACGACGTGGCGAGGGCAGCGGCAGCGAGGGCCCGCCCCACCAGCGCGGGGAGGTCGTCGAGCGCGGACAGCGACAGCCGGCTCGAGTAGAGCCGCGCGGAGGCGTAGAGGGTCAGGGTCAGGGCGAGGACGACGAGCTCACCGCCGGTGCCGGCTCCCGTGAGCAGGACGGACCCGAGCCAGGCCAGGACGTCGGCCACGACGAGGAACGGACTGACGCCGTAGCGCAGCAGGGTGCGGTCGGTGAGCCGCCCGCGCATGCCCCTGAGGCGCACCGGAGGCTGGTCCACGACGACCTCGACCGGACCGGCGGCGGTGAGAGATGTCACACCGCGTGACGATCGGACCGTGCGAGACCCTCCCACCGATCTCCTCCTCGCCCTACGCGACGCCCCTCATTGCTCCATCGGCACGCTAGTGCCCGCGCTGGACGCCTGCAGCCGGACGGCGTGACTCACCCGTTCGGCGTAGCGCACAATTGGGCCATTCGGGGGTCTAGTCAAGGTGCTCCATTGGGCTGACAATGGTTACAGCGGGTGAGAGCCTGGTACGACCGCACAGCACCTCGACCCATCACCGAGCACCGCCCACCGACACGACACGGAAGACCGGTCTCCACACCGGCCGCTGTGACAGCTCAGGAGAAGCCATGCAGGACGCACGCACCGCTCGACTCAACTCGGTGGCTCGCGCCCTCGTGGCCGGCGGACTGAGCCTCACGGCTTGGACGCTGTTCACCGCCCCTGCTCAGGCCGCGCCCTGCGAGGGCTACAGCGGGGTCTGCGCCGAGACTCCGACCAACCCGCCGCCCACGAACAACCGCCCCACCCCGCCTGCGGAGCTCGAGTCCACTGGTGCCGAGGTGGCCCTTCTCACCGTCACCGGGCTCGGTGCCGTCGGCGGGGGCGCAGGCCTGGTCATCGCCGGTCGTCGGCGGTCGCGCCGCGGCGCCACCGCCACCGCCTGACGACGCACGGACGCTGCCGACCGGTCCTGACCGGTCGGTAGCGTCGTACCCGTGACGACCGCCGCGACCGACCCCTGGCCGGCGCCGCGCGCTCGCGCCCCGCTGTCGTCGCGGGTCTCACTGCCGGGTTCCAAGAGCGTCACCAACCGGCTGCTCGTCCTCGCCGCACTCGCCGACGGCACCAGCATGGTGCGCCGCCCCCTGCGTAGCCGCGACACCGAGCTGATGGCGGCGGCGCTCACCGCGCTGGGCGCCCCGGTGGACACGTCCGGCGCGGACTGGGTGGTCACCGGGTGCGCAGGCCGACCCGTCGTCCCCGGCGGGCACACCGTCGTCGACGTCGGCAACGCGGGGACGGTCGCCCGCTTCCTGCCGCCCTTCGCCGCCCTCGCCACGGGCACGGTCGGCTTCGACGGCGACCCCCGGGTGCGCGAGCGCCCGCTCGGTGCGCTGCTCGCCGCCCTCCGCGAGCTCGGTGCCGACCTGGACCGGGTCGATGCGCTGCCCGTGGAGGTCCGCGGCCGCGGTGGGCTGAGGGGTGGGCGCGTCACGCTGGACGCGTCACTGTCGTCGCAGCTGGTGAGCGGGTTGCTGCTGAGCGCCCCGGCGTACTCCTCGGGGGTCGAACTCAGCCACGTCGGTCCGCCGCTGCCGAGCGCTCCCCACCTGGAGATGACCGTGGAGGCGCTGCGCGCCGCCGGCGCCCGGGTGGAGGTCGACGGAGACACCTGGCGGGTCGCGCCTGGGCCGCTGGTCGCCCGCGACGTCGCGGTCGAGCCGGACCTGTCCACCGCTGCGGCCTACCTCGCCGCGCCGCTCGTCGCCGGCGGCTCCGTGACGGTGACGGACTGGCCCGCGACCACGACCCAGCCCGGGGCAGTGCTGCCCGACCTGCTCGCGCAGATGGGCGGCGTCGTGTCACGCGACGGCGACGACCTCACCGTCAGCGCCGGCTCCGGGCTGCACGGGATCGAGGCCGACCTGCGCGACGCCGGCGAGCTGACCCCCGTCCTCACGGCACTCGCGGCACTAGCCGACTCACCGTCGCGCTTCACCGGCGTCGCGCACCTGCGGGTGCAGGAGACCGACCGGCTCGCTGCCCTGGCCACGGAGCTCAACGCGCTCGGCGCCGATGTGCGCGAGCTCCGCGACGGCCTCGAGGTCCGACCACGGACGCTCACCGGTGGGGTGCTGCGCAGCTACGACGACCACCGGCTCGCGATGGCCTGGGCCGTGCTGGGCTTGGGCGTCGACGGCGTGCTCGTGGAGGACGTCGCGACGACCCGCAAGACGGTGCCGGACTTCGTCGGGTCGTGGACGGACCTGCTCGGGTGAGCCGCGCGTGAGCCAGTCGTGAGCCGCAGATGAGCCCGAGAGAGCTCGACGAGGACGACGTCCGCATCCGGCCCGGCAAGGGCTCGCGGCCACGCACCCGCACCCGCCCCAAGCACGAGAGCGCCTCAGGTGCGAGCGTCGTGACCGTCGACCGCGGGCGCTACCGCCTGCGCACCGACGACGACGTCCTCGTCACCGCCGTGCGGGCCCGCGAGCTCGGCCGACGGGCTGTGGTCGTCGGGGACCGCGTCGGCGTCGTGGGCGACCTGTCCGGCGGGCCCGACGCCCTGTGCCGGGTCGTGCGGGTCGAGGAGCGCACCTCGCTGCTGCGCCGCACCCCCGACGACACCGACCCGATCGAGCGGCCGGTCGTCGCGAACGCCGACCTGCTCGTCGTCGTCACCGCCCTGGCCGACCCGGTGCCACGGCCACGCCTGGTCGACCGCTGCCTCGTCGCGGCCTACGACGGGGGCCTCGAACCCCTGCTGTGCCTCACGAAGTCGGACCTGGCCGACCCCGCCGAGCTGCTCGCGCTCTACACGCCGCTCGGGGTGCGGGCCGTGGTGACCGGCCCGGGCGACAAGGACGCGGGGGTCGACGAGCTGCGGGCGCTGCTCGCCGGCCGGGTCTCGGTGCTGTTCGGGCAGTCGGGCGTCGGGAAGTCGACGCTGGTCAACCGGCTGGTGCCCGATGCCTTCCGGGCCGTGGGCGACGTGACCGGCGTCGGCAAGGGCCGCCACACCTCGTCGTCCGCTGTGGCGCTCCCCCTGCCCGGTGGCGGCACCGTCGTCGACACCCCGGGCGTGCGGTCGTTCGGCCTCGGCGCGGTCACCCCGGCCGGCGTCCTCGCGGCCTTCCCCGACCTCGCCGAGGAGGCCGAGCTCTGCCCGCCCGGGTGCGCGCACCGCACGGGCGCGACCGGCTGCGCCCTCGACGCCCTCGTCGCCGGAGGCGGCGCGACCGGCGCGCGGCTGGTGTCGCTGCGGCGGCTGCTCGACGCCCTCGGCGGCACGGACCAGGCCGAGACCGACGACGTGCCCCGGTGACCCCGGTGAGCGCGGTGCTCGCGACCCGCAACCGGCTCGACCACCTGCCGCGCGCTCTCGACGAGGTCCTGACCACGGGCGTCGGGCAGGTCGTCGTCGTCGACGACTCCTCCACGGACGGCACGTGGGCGTGGCTGACCGCCCGCGCCGCGACCGAGCCCCGACTCACCGTCCTGCAGAACCCCGGCCCGCGCGGGATCGCCGCACGCGCAGCAGGGGTGCGCGCTGCGGCGTACCCCCTGCTCCTCATGCTCGACGACGACTCGTGGCCCGACCCCGGCGCCCTCGAGCTGCTCGTCGCCCACCTGGCCGCGTCTCCCGGGACCGCGGTGGTCGGCGGGCTCGTGCGCGACGTCGACCCGACCGGCGCCGTGTCGGCGGACCACGGGCCCGGGACCTTCGACTGGTGGCTGCGGGTGTCCGCGCCGTTCTTCTTCCCGGCCTGCGGCGCGCTCGCCCGGCGCGAGGCGGTGCTCGCGGTGGGTTCCTGGCAGGACCGCTACGGCCACGGCGGGGTGCTTGAGCTCGACCTGACCCTGCGACTGCGTGATGCCGGCTGGTCGGTGGACTACCTGCCTGCCGCGTCCTTCACCCACATGAAGGCGCCCGTCGCGCGACCCGACGACGGGCAGATGCTGGCGCTGCGGGTGCGCAACGGGCGGTGGTACGCCTACCTCAACGCGCCCGGTCCGCTGCCGTGGACGAGATCGCTCGCGCCGCTGCTCGTCGACCTCGTGCTGGGTCTGGTGAAGGGCCACCCGGGCGCGGTGACGACCGGCCTACGGCGGGCCTGGACCGACCGTGCGACCGTCACCGGCGGTCGCCGACCGGTGGCAGCGGCGACCTGGCGGGCGGTCGAGCGCCCGCGGGCCCGTCGGCACCTGGAGCTGCTCACCGCGCAGGCGAGGGGCCTGCGCGCTCGAAGGCCGTCCACCACAGCAGGGCCGCCAGGCTGAGCCCGTCGAGGACCTCACCTGCGCGCAGCCGGGCCACCACCTCCTCGGCCGGCAGCCACTCGACCCGCTCCGACTCCTCCGGGTGCTCGGGCTCGCCGACCTGCTCGGCGCCGTCGGCGAGGAAGAGCACGAAGCGGTGGTCGGACAGCCCGTTGGTCGGGTGGAAGGCGTGCATCAGGCGCAGGCCCGTGGGGACCCAGCCGGTCTCCTCGCGGACCTCGCGCACCGCCGCCTCCTCGAGGGTCTCTCCCGCCTCGACGCGACCGGCCGGCACCTCGTAGCCCCACGTGCCCGTGATGAAGCGGTGCCGCCACAGCAGCAGCACGCCGCGGGCCTCGTCGTGGACGACCACGCCCACCGCCGGGAAAGGCACCCGCACGACGTGATGCTCGAAGCGCCGCATCCCGGGGATCTCGACGTCGGTGAGCCGCAGCGACACCCAGTCGCTGTCGTAGACCGAGCGCTCGCCGTGCACCGTCCACTCCACGACCCGACGCTAGCGCCGATGGGCCCCGGTGCGGACCGAAGCCACGGCGGCCCCCGTGCTGCCACCCGAGGAGCTCGCGTGGGACGCCCCTGTCGTCTTCCACGCCGAGTCACGCGCCGGCGACGGCGCCGGCTTCCTGCTGCGCCTGCACACCGATCCGGCCTGCCCGCTGCGCCTGGTGCCCGAGGGCCTGCTGGTGAGCCGCCGCTACGACCGGGCCCGCGCCGACGCGCTGTGCCCGACCTGCGCGGTCGCGACGGTGCCCACGAGCACGAGCACCGTCGTACGCCGGCTGCGTGACGCGGCCCGCACGCTGGACCGGCTGCGCGCGTCCGCGTCCGCCCCGGGCGCCGGTCCGATGCCGCGCGAGGTGGTGCACGTGCGGGCGCTGCGCTACGAGGCGCAGCACGCCGTGTCGGTGCACCCGGACGCTCCGCGTGCCGCGGAGGCCGTGGTCACGCTCGCCGACGAGGTCGCCGAGGCCCTCCGCCACGCCTTGACGTCGTACGACCGTCGCCGGTGACCCGGCCGAGGGCTCAGTCCGCGAGCGCGATCACCTGGTCGACCTGGCCCTTGCGGGCGGCCATCTCGCGCTTCTCGGCGTCGATGAGCTCGGCGGTGTCCTCGTCGTTCTTCATGAGGGCGTCGAGGTCGATGCCCTCCATGTCGAGCACGCCCATGTCGGCGTAGGCCTTCTGGACCTTGTCCGACCACAGCCCGATGTCCTTGACGCACGGCACGATCCGCTGGAAGAGCAGCGACTGGTAGGCCTGGAAGTAGGGCGCCTGCGAGACCGCCTCGAGGCAGGCCTCGACGTCGAGGCCCATGTTCTCCCAGACCTCCTGCTGCCGGAAGCGGTCGCGCATGAGGTAGCAGCCCTCGACGACGAACTCCTCGCGCTCGGCCAGCTCGGCCGACGTGAGCTGCGCGTAGTAGTCGCGCAGGGCGATCCGGCCGAAGGCGACGTGGCGCGCCTCGTCCTGCATGACGTAGGCAAGGATCTGCTTGGGCAGGGGCTTGGTCGTCATGTCGCGCAGCAGACCGAAGGCGGCCAGCGCGAGGCCCTCGATGAGGACCTGCATCCCGAGGTAGGGCATGTCCCAGCGGCTGTCGGACAGCGTGTCGTCGAGCAGCGCCTTGAGGTGCGGGTTGATCGGGTAGAGCAGCCCGACCTTCTCCTGCAGGAAGCGGGCGTAGGTCTCGGCGTGGCGCGCCTCGTCCATGGTCTGCGTCGCGGCGTAGAACTTCGAGTCGAGGTCCGGCACCGACTCCACGATGCGCGCGGAGCAGATCATCGCGCCCTGCTCACCGTGCAGGAACTGGCTGAACTGCCACGCCCCGAGGTGCAGGCCGAGCTCGTCCTTGGCCTTCTGGTCCTTGGCGAAGTGCTTGTCCCACATGGGGGTGCCGTGGATGGAGATGGCCTCCTCCGGCATGCCCAGCAGGTCATAGGGGTCGACCTGCTCGGACCAGTCGATGCGGTGCACCTGGTCCCACTGCTTGTCCTTGCCCTTCTGGTAGAGCCGCAGCAGCTGGTCGCGCTGGTCGTCGTACTCCCAGGTGAAGCGCGCGGCACCGTGCGCCTCGACGTCCCAGGTCGAGAGCTCGGCGGGCATCGTGTAGAGCTCGTGGGTGCTCATCTGGCGGTCCTTCCGGAGGGCAGCAGTCGGTCGACGAGGTGGGCGATGGAGGTGGCGGTCTGGTCAGGTCGGGCACCCGGCAGCACGAGGTGGGAGACGGTGAGGCGCACGACCGTGTCCGCGACGAGGTCGACCTCGTCGACGGGCAGGTCCGGCCAGTGCGAGGAGCAGTACGCCGCGATGCGCTCACGCACCGCCGTGAGGATGCCGTCGGCGCGGGTCGTGAGGTAGGGCAGCATCGCGCCGGCCCCCTCCATCCGGCTGTCGGTGAGCACCGCCTTGAGCAGCGGGTTGCTCGCGGCCTCGCGCAGGGTGAACTCGGTGGCCGCGCCGATCGCCTCCGCGGGCGAGCCGTCGTGGTCGACCATTGCGGCCTCTGCGCCGGTCATGTAGCGCTCCGCCTCGCGCAGCGCGAGCGCCTCGGCGAGGGCGTCCTTGGTGCCGAACTCGTAGTAGAGCGTCTGGCGCGAGACCCCGGCGGCGCGGGCGACGTCGGCCATCCGGGTGCGCGCCCAGTCGCCGTGCAGGACGGCATCGGCCGCCGCGTCGAGGAGTGCCGCCCGGGTGTCGCTCACGTCACACACCCTGACACAGATGCCGTCCGTGTCAAGACACCGATGCTCTCGGTGTCATATGACCGGGGTCACGTCGAACCACCTGGGCCGCCCGCACGAACGTGCGGGCATGTCGTCCCAGGTCCCTGCCGGCACCCTCGCGCCCGGGTCGGCGTGCGTCGCCGTGGTCGACGGCACCGAGCGCACCGCCGTCGTGGTGCGGCTGCGCGGGGACAAGGCCTACGTGAAGTACGCCGAGGGCGCGCTCTACCGCTGCGCCTGGGTGACGACGGGAGAGCTCTCCCCCGCCTGAGAGGGTCTGCGGCGTGCTCGTCGACGCCCTGGTGGTCCTGCTGCTCGTGAGCGGGATGCTCGCGACCGGGACCGTCCTGGACCGCGACCTCGTCGCCGCTCGGGCCCGGGACCTGCGGGTGCTGCTGCCCGCCCTGGCGGCCAACCTTGTCACCGTCCCGCTCGCGGCCCTGGTCGCGTGCGAGGCCCTCGACCTCGAGGGCCCGGTGCGGCTCGGGGTCCTGCTCGCCGCAGCCAGCCCTGGAGGTGGCACCGGAGCGCTGCTGTCGCTGCAGGCCCGCGGCGACGCCGCCCACGCGGTGGTCCTGCAGGGGGTCCTCGCGGTGTCGGCGCTGGTCGTCACGCCGCTGTGGGTCGGGGGCTCCACCGACGGCATCCCGCTGGCGCCGGTCGTCGGCGGCCTGCTGCTGCTCCAGCTCGCACCACTGCTGCTCGGCGCGTGGCTGCGGGCCCACCGACCCGCTGTCGCCGCGCGCCTGCACCCCCGGGCCCGCCGGGTCGCCGACACCGCACTGCTCGTCCTCGTCGTGGGTCTGCTCGTCACCGAGCTCGACCAGCTCGACCGTACCGGCACCGGGGGCTCACGGCGATGGCGCTGGTCGTGGCCTTCTCGCTGACGACGCTCGCGCTGCCGGCCGCGCCCGCGGTGCGTCGCGCCACCGCGATGACGACCGCGGTCCGCAACCTCTCGCTGGCACTGCTCGTCGCCCGCTCCGCCCCCGACCCGGACGCGACCTCGCTCGTCGTCCTCACCTACGGCCTCGTCATGTACGTCTCCGCCCTCGCGGCCGCGCGGGTCCTGCGCGTGCGAGCATCGGCCACGTGATCCGGGACCTGCTGCCGGGCGACTGGCCGGCCGTCGCCCGGGTCTACGCCGCGGGCCTCGCCGGCGGTGACGCGTCCTTTGCCACAACCGTCCCCGACTGGGCCGACTGGGACGCCTCGCACCTCGCGTCACCGCGACTGGTGGCGGCCGACCCCGAGGTCGTCGGCTGGGCCGCGCTGGCACCGGTCAGCGACCGCTGCGCCTACGCCGGTGTCGCCGAGGTCAGCGTCTACGTCGACCCGTCAGCCCACGGCCGGGGCGTGGGCACCGCGCTGCTCTCGCAGCTGGTGTCCCGGTCCGAGGCCGACGGGCTCTGGACCCTGCAGTCCGGCGTCCTGGCCGAGAACACCGCGTCGCTCGCCCTGCACACCTGCTGCGGCTTCCGCGTCGTCGGCACCCGCGAGCGGCTCGGCCGCGACGCCACCGGCCGCTGGCGCGACGTCGTCCTGCTCGAGCGCCGCAGCTCCGCGTCCTAACGCGACCAGGCGAGACTGCGCTCGAGGGTCACGCATCAGCGGGAAGCAGTCGGAACGACCCCCCGCCTAACGGGCGCAGCACCCGGAAATGCCGCTCGTCGAGGGTCAGCAGCGCGTTGGTCGCGACCCGCTCAGCCAGCACCACGACACTCGCGTCTGCGAGGCCGACGCCCAGGTCGCGGTGCGAGCGGTCCACCGCGACACAGCGCGCGACGTCCTCGGCACCGAGTGCCTCGAGCCGGTAGGCACCCGCAGCGACGTCGTCGGCGACGCGACGCGCCACGTCGGCTCCCAGCCGCGCCCGGACGAGAAAGTCCAGCTCGGCGAGCACCAAGGGGCTTAGCACGAGCGCGCCCGACCACGTCTGGAGCACGGCCCGGCACGGCTCGTGCGCCGGGTCGGCGGTGTCGAGCGCCGCGAGGATCCCGCTCGTGTCGCAGACGAGCGGGCTCACTCCCCGAAGCCGTGAAGGGCGAGCAGATCGTCGCTGTCGGCAGCGGACCTGCCGTCGGTGCTGGCGCCCAGTGCGAGGTGTGGGCGCGGCGCGGCTGCCTGCTCGAGGACGAGCCGGACCCCACGACGGAGCAGCTCGGCCTCGCTGGTGCCCGAGGACTGGGCAAGACGCGCGAGCGCAGCCTTGTCACGGTCATCGAGGTAGACGCTCGTCTTCACGGTCACGGACGTAGGGTACGACGTAGGGCAATGCCCTGGCAATGCCTGCCTGCTGCACGATGCCGTCATGCAAGCGCCAGACACGGACGGCCTCGTCCTCCACGACGTCGACGACCGGCCGGGGGACCCGGTCGTCGTCGAGACCTGGCTCGGGGCGCCGGCGCTGTCCTACGCGCGCCGGCCGGCCACCGTCCTCGACGTGCTCGACCGGGCGGTCCGCCGCTGGCCGGACCGGACCGCCTTCGTCGACGGTGACGAGGTCGTCTCCTACGCCGCCTTCGCCGACCGGGTCGAGACCGCGGCCGCCGCGCTGCTGGCCCGCGGGCTCGTGCCCGGCGACGCCGTCGCGGTCGCCGCCGGCAACTCCCTCGACCTCGCGACCCTGCTCTTCGCGTGCGCCCGCGCCGAGCTGGTGATGGTCGGGCTCAACACCCGGCTCGCCCCGCCGCAGTGGGACTACATGGTCGAGCACATGCAGGTCCGGCTGGTGCTGGCCGAGCCTCGCTTCCCGCTGCCCGGCGCGCTCCCACTGGCCGAGGTGCTGCGCGAGGCCGACCCGCAGCCCTGGTCCTACGACAGGACTGACCAGCCCAAGGAGTCCTCGACGTACGCCGTGGTCTTCACCTCGGGGACGACCGGTCGGCCGAAGGCCAGCCAGGTCGTCCACCGCGCGTCGGTGCACTCGGCGATGAGCTACCAGCGGGTGCTGCAGCTCGGGCCCGACGACGTGACGGCCGTGCTGTTCCCGATGTACTACATCTCGGCGATGCACGCCCACGTGCTGCCGGCGATGCTGGCCGGCGCGAGCTGCGTGCTCGTCGACACCCAGTCCCCGCGCGACTACGTCGCCCTGCTGCGCGAGCACCGGGTGTCCTGGGCCTACGCCGTGCCGTCGTGGTGGCGGCTGTGCCTGCGGGTCGAGGCCTTCCGCGACCTGCCGTCGCTCACGCGCCTCGCCGCGGGCGGTGCGCCGTTCCCGACCGACCTCGTCGACGAGCTGCGGGCGCGACTGCCCAGGGTGCGGCTGCACGACGTCTACGGGCTGTCCGAGACGCACTCCCCCGGCTGCATCGCGACCGACGACGTCGTGCGCGCGCACCCCGGCTCGGTCGGGCGGACGCTGCCCTGCATGGAGGCGGAGGTCCGCGACGACGACGGCCGCGTCCTGCCGGCCGGCGAGCCGGGACAGCTGTGGCTGCGCGGGTCGCTGGTGACGACCGGCTACGGCCGCGACCCCGAGGCGACGGCGGCCGCGATCGTCGACGGGTGGTTCGACACCGGTGACGTCGCGCGGCTCGACGCCGACGGCCACGTCTACGTGCTCGACCGCACCAAAGACATGATCAACCGGGGCGGCACGAAGGTCTTCAGCGCGGAGGTCGAGGAGCTGCTGCGCCGACACCCGGCGATCGACGACGCCGCGGTCGTGGGGGTCCCGGACGCACTCGGCGGTGAGGCGGTCGCGGCGTTCGTGGTGGCGGCCGGTCCGCTGACCGCCGCCGAGGTGCGGGCCTGGGTGCGGGAGGGGATGGCCGACTACGCCGCACCCAAGGTCGTCGAGCTCGTCGACGCGCTGCCCCGCAACGCCGTCGGCAAGACCGACAAGCAGTCCCTGCGCGCTCGCCTAACCTCGTGACGTGCTGCACCACTTCTACGACGGGGCCCGGCAGGCGCCGCGCTCGGACCTGACGACCCGCGTCGTCGACCCCTCCGACGGGCTCCCCTACGACGACGCGCCGGTCGCCGGCCAGGAGGACCTCGACGAGGCCTTCGCGAGCGCGGCCGCGGCCTTCCCCGGCTGGAAGCGCACGACCCCCGCCGCCCGGTCGCTCGCGCTGCTCCGCCTCGCCGACGCGCTCGAGGCCCGCACCGAGGAGCTCGTCGAGGCCGAGTGCCGCAACACCGGCAAGCCGGTCGCGCAGATGCGCGCCGAGGTTCCCCACATCGTCGACGTCATCCGCTTCAGCGCCGGGGCGAGCCGCGTCCCGGACGGCCTCGCCGCCGGGGAGTACGCCGAAGGCCACACCTCCGTGCTGCGCCGTGAGCCGCTCGGCGTGATCGCCCAGATCACCCCGTGGAACTACCCGCTGATGATGGCGACCTGGAAGTGGGCGCCGGCCGTCGCGGCCGGCAACACCGTCGTGCTGAAGTCGGCGGAGACCACCCCGGTCACCCCGCTGATGCTCGCCGAGATCGCCGCCGAGCACCTGCCGCCCGGCGTCCTCAACGTCGTCTGCGGCGACCGCGGCACCGGACAGCTGATGGTCGAGCACCCTGTCCCCGCGATGGTGGCCCTGACCGGCTCGGTGCGCGCCGGCCGCGAGGTCATGGCGGCCGCGGCCGGCGGCCTCAAGCGGCTGCACCTCGAGCTCGGCGGCAAGGCCCCTGTGCTCGTCTTCGACGACGCCGACCTCGACGTCACGGTCGCGGGCCTGCGCGACATCGGCTACTACAACGCCGGCCAGTCCTGCACCGCCGCGACCAAGGTGCTGGTCACCCGTGGCGTCCACGACGAGCTCGTACGCCGGCTGGCCGCCGAGGCGCGGGCCCTGCCGGTCGGGCCGGAGGGCTACGTCGGGGCGCTCAACAACGCCGACCAGCTCGCGCGGGTGAGCGGCCTGGTCGACCGCCGCGGCCCGCACTCCTCCCTCGTCGCGGGCGGCCAGCCGCTGCCCGGCACCGGCTACTACTTCGCCCCGACCGTCATCGCCGGGGTCCGTCCCGACGACGAGCTCGCCCAGGTGGAGGTCTTCGGCCCGGTCGTGACGGTGACGGCCGTCGACGACGAGGAGAGCGCCCTGCGGGTCGCCAACGACACCCCCTACGGCCTGGCCGCGAGCGTCTGGACGACCTCGACCGCCCGCGCCCACCGCTGCGCCGCCGCGCTCGACTTCGGGGCCGTGTGGGTCAACTGCCACTCCGTCCTCGCGACGGAGATGCCGCACGGCGGCTACGCGAGCAGCGGCTGGGGCAGCGACCTGTCGGCGTACTCCCTGCGTGACTACACCCGGGTCAAGCACGTCGTCACCCGGCTGGCCGACTGATCGCCGCCGCGACGTGGCACGATCAAGGGGCCTTGATGGCCCGCCTGAGTGGGGAGAGCAGCACCGCATGACCCGGATCGCCGTCAGCGGTGGTGTCTACTCCAACCCCTACGCGCTGCGCGCCTTCGTCGCCGATGCCCGCGCCCGCGGCGCCGAGCGGCTGTTCAACCTCGGCGACCTCGGGGGCTACGGCGCCGAGCCCGACGCGGTCTGGCCGATCCTGCTCGACGAGGGCATCGAGTGCATCGCCGGCAACTACGACGTCGCGATCGGCCGCGGCGACACCGAGTGCGGCTGCGGCTACACCGACCCGCGCGACAACGAGTTCGCGCAGCTGATGTACGACTACACCCTCGCCCACACCAGCCGCGACTACGCGCAGTGGATGACGACCCTCGACACCGAGCGCCGGCTCGAGGTCGACGGCGTGTCGATCCACCTGGTCCACGGCTCGACGCTGGCCCTCAACGACTTCTGGTGGGAGTCGCTCGACGACCTGCAGCACACGCTGCGCGTGCAGGAGTCCGGCGCGGACCTCGTCATGTGCACCCACTCCGGGCTGCCGTGGCAGAAGCAGGTCGGCGACACCCTCGTCGTCAACGTCGGCGTGCTGGGCCGGCCGGCCAACGACGGTGGCCGCCACGTCTGGTACGCCCTGGTCGACCTCGAGGACGGCAAGGCCACCGCCGAGCTGGTCCCGCTGGAGTACGACTGGGAGGCCCAGGCCGCGTCGATGCGCGCCGGCGGCCTGCCCGAGGCCTTCGTCGAGACCGTCGAGACCGGCTGGTGGACCACCTGCCTCGAGGTCGTCCCGCCTGCCGAGCGGTCACGTGGCCGCTACCAGCTCTACCGCTCGGCGCTGCCGGACTCCTTCGACCAGGAGCAGGTCAGCTGGGCCGACGCGCCCGAAGTCGTCGACGACGGCCTGCCGGTGGTGCCGCTGTTCGGCTCGGCGCTGTTCCCGCCGCGTCTGTGGCTCTACACCAACTTCCACTGCAACCTCGCCTGCTCCTACTGCAGCGTGGCGAGCAGCCCGCAGGCCCGGCGCCGGTCGGTGTCGCTGGAGCGGGTGAAGATGCTCGTCGACGAGGCCGTCGCCGAGGGCTTCACCGAGGTCTACATGACCGGTGGCGAGCCCTTCCTCGAGCCCGACATCGTCGACATGGTCCTCTACGCGACCGAGCAGCTCGACGTCGTGCTGCTCACCAACGGCATGCTCTACCAGGGCTACCGCCTCGAGCAGCTCAAGCGCCTCGCCGGTCGCGAGCGTCTGGTGCTGCAGACGTCCATCGACGCCGCGTCGCCTGCGGGTCACGACGTCAACCGGGGCGAGGGGTCCTGGCAGAAGGCCATGGACGGGCTGCGCCTCGCCAAGGACCTCGGCCTGCCCGTGCGGGTCGGCATGACGTCCACGCCCGACAACGAGCACGAGGTCGAGCCGCTGCGCGCGCTGCTCGCCGACATGGGCATCACCGGCAAGGACTTCGCGGTCCGGCCGCTCGTCGCCCGTGGCGTGTCCACCACGGGTGCCGAGATCGCCGACACCAACACCGTGCCCGAGCTCGCCGTCACCGCCGACGGCGTCCACTGGCACCCGGCTGGTGCCGACGTCGGCACCAGCCCGGACATGCTGCTCGCCCGGCACCCCTCGGTCGACGAGTGGGTGCCGCTGGCCGAGGCCAAGCGGCTCGCCGTGGAGCGCTTCCTCGTCCTCCGTCGCAACGACGGATCCCTCCCGCTCGTCTACAACTGCGCCGTCTGAAGAGAAGGAACGTCCGTGACCCTGACTACCAACACCGAGGTCGAGCAGGCTGTCTCCGAGCGCTACGGCGCCGGGGCGCAGGCCGTCGAGGCGGCGCTGTGCTGCCCCGTCGACTACGACCCCCGCTTCCTGACCGTCATCCCGCAGGAGGTGCTCGACCGTGACTACGGCTGCGGTGACCCGAGCACCCACCTGCTCGCGGGCGAGACCGTCCTCGACCTCGGCAGCGGCGGCGGCAAGATCTGCTTCATCGCCTCGCAGGTCGTCGGCGCCGAGGGTCGCGTCATCGGCGTCGACATGACCGACGAGATGCTCGACCTGGCCCGCAGCGCCGAGCCCAAGGTCGCCGAGGCCGTCGGCTACTCCAACGTGGAGTTCCGCAAGGGCAAGATCCAGGACATGCGGCTCGACGTCGCGGGCACCGAGGCCTACCTCGCCGCCCACCCGGTCAGCGACCTCGCGTCGCTGCAGGCCTACGAGGCCCACGTCGCGACGCAGCGCCTCGAGCAGCCGCTCGTCGGCGACGCCTCCGTCGACGCGGTCGTGTCCAACTGCGTGCTCAACCTCGTCGCCCACGACGAGAAGCCGGCGCTGTTCGCGGAGATCTTCCGCGTCCTCAAGCGCGGCGGCCGCGCCGTCATCTCCGACATCGTCAGCGACGTCGAGGTGCCCGAGCACCTGCGCGCCGACGCCGACCTGTGGAGCGGCTGCATCTCCGGCGCCTTCCAGGAGGAGGCGTTCCTGCAGGCCTTCCTCGACGCCGGCTTCTACGGCGTCGTGCTCGACAAGCGCGACAGCGCCCCGTGGCAGACGGTCGAGGGCATCGAGTTCCGCTCGGTGACCGTCGTCGCCTACAAGGGCAAGCAGGGCCCCTGCTACGACCACGGCCAGGCCGTCATCTTCAAGGGCCCGTGGAGCGCGGTCGTCGACGACGACGAGCACGTCTACGAGCGCGGCGTCCCGACCGCGGTCTGCGCCAAGACCTTCGAGATCCTCAGCCGCGCGCCCTACGGCGAGTTCTTCGAGCTGCTCGAGCCGGCCGAGCCGGTCGACCCGGCGACCGCCCCGCTGTTCGCCTGCGCCCCGCCCGCGACGGCGACCGCCACGGGCACGTCCGCTCCCCTGCGCCGCGCGGTGGCCGGCATGTCGACCGCCGCCTGCGCCCCCGACAGCGGCTGCTGCTGAAGCGCACCGCGCCGGGCCGGCTCGCGCTCGCCTGCGGCATCGCTGCCCCCGCGTCCTTCATCACCGCGTGGGCCGTGGCCGGCGCGCGCCGCGACGGCTACGACCCGGTCTCGACCACGATCAGCCGCCTCGCCGAGCAGGGCGCCGACACCCGGCCGCTCATGACCGCCGGCTTCGTCGGCTTCGGCGTGCTGCTGCCGGTCTTCGCCCGCGCTCTCGGCCGGGCCGGCGGGCCGCGGGCCGTCACCGCCACGGTGGCGTTCAGCGGCCTCGCCACCCTCGGCGTCGCCCTGACCCCGCTCTCACTCGAGGGGGGTACGACGACAGACCTGCTCCACGCCGTCGCCGCCGGCTCCGGCTACGTCGCGACCGCTGTCAGCCCCGCCCTGCTCGCCCGCGCGCGGCTGCGCGGGCCGACCGCGGCAGCGTCGTACGCCGTGACGGCTGTGTCCGCGGGCGCGCTGGTCTGCTCGGTCGCGGTGCCTGAGGTCGCGGGGCTGTGCCAGCGGCTCGGGCTGGGCGTCGTCGACGTGTGGTTCGCCTCCGTGGCGGCCGCGCTGCTGTCCGGGCGACGACTACCCTCACGCCCCTGACCGCCCTCCCAGGAGCTTGACCCGTGCGCCTTCCCGTCCTGCCGATCCTGCTCGCCGGAGCCCTCGCGCTGACCGGCTGCGGCAGCAGCAACGAGCCCGTCGACCCGGCCGACGAGCCGCTGACGCTCACCGTCCAGGCCGCTGGCGGTGAGGGCGAGCTGCGCGCCGTGCAGTCGCTGCTCGACGCGTTCTCCGCGAGCAAGCCGGGCCTCGAGATCAGCTTCACCGGCGTGCCCAGCCAGGGCGACCACATCGCCAAGCTGGCCGCGTCCTTCGCCGGCGGGGCGCCGCCCGACGTGTTCCTGCTCAACTACCGCCGGTTGGGGTCCTTCGTCGACCGCGGCGTCGTGCTGCCGCCCTCGACCGAGGGCCTTGACGAGCTCTATCCGCAGCCGGTCGAGGCCTTCACCTACGAGGGCGCCCCCGCGTGCCTGCCGACCAACGCGTCCTCGACGGTGGCCTACGTCAACACCGCGCTGTTCGCCGAGGCGGGCGTCGCGCTGCCGACGTCGGCGTGGACCTGGGACGACCTGACGGCGGCCGCGAAGGCCTTCGACGCCAAGGGGATCGCGGCGGTCGGCTTCGAGGTCGGCCTGCGCAACAGCGCCCCCTTCGTCTGGACCGCCGGCGGCGAGGTCGTCGACGACACCGCGGCCCCGACCTCGACGACCCTCGACACCCCGCAGGCCAAGGAGGCGCTCGCCTACCTCGCGTCGCTCCAGGACTACGGCGTGGACGCGACCGCTCGCGCCGCGACCGAGCCGGTGGACCTGTTCGAGCAGGGCAAGCTCGCCGTCTTCTTCGACAGCCGGCGCTCGGTGCCGGCCTTCCGCAAGGCCGAGGGCCTCGCCTTCGACGTCGTGCCGCTCCCCCGCAAGGACGCGGCGACCCCCAGCACGACGCTGCTGGCCTCCGACGCCTACTGCGTGGCCAAGGCGTCGAAGAGCCCGACGCTCGCCGCGGAGCTGGCCCGGTTCGCCGTCTTCGGGCAGGGAGCGACGATCCTCGCCGAGAGCGGTCGGACCGTGCCCGTGCAGATGGCCCTCGCAGAGAGCCCGGCGTTCCTCGCACCATCTCTCGCCCCGAAGGCAGCCCAGGTGTTCCTCGACGCGATCACCACCACGAAGCGACTGCCCAACGTCGCCGGGCAGGACGAGGTGGAGGAGGCCGCGGACGACCTGCTCACGCAGTACTTCGCGGGCAAGGCCTCTCTCGATGAGACGGTGAAGAAGGTCGACGAGGACACCGCCGCGATCTACGGGCAGGAGCGCTGAGACCGGAGCAACCCATCCATCGCGGTTGATATGAACAGCGGTTGATGCAAGGGTGTCCGGCAACCGTCCGCAGGGTGACCTCCGGACCCTGACCCGGAAGGCCTCTGCGCGTGCGTCGCACCCTGCCCCTGATCACCGGCGGCCTCGTCGCCGCCCTCCTGCTGTCCGGCTGCGGCGGAGGCTCCGAGGCCGCCTCCTCGAGCACCCTGCGCATCAGCGGCTCGACGACGGTCAACCCGGTCGCGGCCGACGCGGCCGAAGCCCTCCGCAGCGACAGCCTCACCATCACTGTCGACACCCAGGGCGGCTCGGCCGGCGGCATCACCCAGCTCGGCGCGAAGCAGATCGACATCGCGATGAGCAGCAAGCCGGTGTCCGACGACGACAAGGCCAAGGCCCCCGGCATCGACTTCACCGCGACTCTCATCGGTCAGGACGCGGTGGGTGTCGTCGTCCGCAAGGAGGTCGTCGACGGCGGCCTGCGCAACATCAGCAAGGCCCAGCTGCGCGCGCTGTTCGAGGGCAGGGTGCGCAACTGGAAGGAGATCGGCGGGCCCGACCTCGAGACGTTCGTCTACGACAAGGAGCCCGGCCGCGGCACCCGTGAGGTCCTCGACACGTTCCTCTACGCCAAGGGCGAGAAGGCCCCGGCACCGCCGGCCGACAACCCCCGCTACGCCATCGTCGGCGGCAACGAGGAGACCCGCACCAAGCTGCTGTCGACCCCCGGCTCGGTCGTGCCCCTGTCGAGCGCCTTCGCCGACGGCTACCCGCAGCTCGCCGTGCTCTCCGTCGAGGGCATCGCGCCGACGGCGGCCACGATCGCCGACTCGAGCTACCCGATGTCGCGCCCGCTCTACTTCGTCACCGACGGCCCGCCCACCGGTGCCGCCAAGACCTTCATCGACTACGTCCTGTCGGCGAAGGGCCAGGAGCTCCTCACCACGCATGGCTACCTCACGTTGGCCCAGCTGACGACGTGACCTCCACCGCGCTCCGGGCGGTCGCCGCGGCGACTCCCCGACCGCGGGCCCCCCACTGGGTGCCCGCCCTCGGGGCCGCGGGTGGCGTCCTCGCGGCGCTGTCCGCGCTGCTCGTCGTCGGCTTCCTCGTCGACGGGCTGCGCGCCGGTGACCTCGACTGGGGACGGCTGCTCACCTCGTCGACGTGGAACCCGCCCACCGGCGACTTCGGCGTCACGGCGATGCTCTGGGGCACCCTCGCGGTCAGTGGCGTCGCGCTGCTGCTCGCCGTCCCTGTCGGCTGGGCGGCGGCGATCGCCCTGCACGAGCACGTCCCGCCCGGCCTCGCCCGGCCGCTGCGCACCGGTGTCGAGCTGCTCGCGGCGGTGCCCTCGATCGTCTACGGCCTGGTCGGCATCGCCGCGGTGCGGCCCTTCGTCTCGCGGCTCGGCGACGTGCCCGGCGGCGACAGCCTGCTGGCCGCGGGACTGGTGCTCGCCGTGATGGTCCTGCCGACGGTGGTCGCGGTCAGCGTCGACGCCCTCGCCGCCGTCCCCGCGGCGGTCCGGGAGGCCGCGGCCTCGCTCGGCCTGACCCGCTCGGAGGTGGTCCGCTCCGCCGTCCTGCCGCTGGCCCGCCCCGGCATGCGGGCCGGGGTCCTGCTCGGCCTCGCCCGCGCGCTCGGCGAGACGATCGCGGTCTTCCTCGTCATCGGCCGCGCCGACGGGCGGCTCCCCGACCCGGCCTCCGCGCTGCGCTCGATGCTCGAGCCGGGGCAGTCCCTCACGACCAAGCTCGGCGGGCCCGAGCCCGTCCTCGCGGGCGCCGTCGGGCCGCACCGCGCCGCGCTCTGCGCCGTCGGCCTCCTGCTGCTGCTCGCGGTCGCCGCAGCCACGGTCGCGGGAGCGAGTGGCCGGCGGGGCAGGCCTTCCGGCGTACGCCGGGGTCGTGCCCTTCCTGCCCGCGAGCTGCGCTGTGCCGCTCGGCGGTCCGTGCGGCTCGGCGCCGTCGCGCTCCCCCTGGCCCTGCTGACCGGCGTGGCCGTGCTGCTGCTCGACCGGGGATCGGTGGCGCTCGACCCGGCGTTCTGGACCTCGGCCTCGACAGGGGCGAGCGGTGGCGGAGTGCGTGACCAGATCCTCGGGACGGTGCTGCTGGTCGCGGCAGCCGGGGTCCTCGCGCTGCCCGTGGGTCTCGGCCTCGGGCTGGTGCTCGGGGAGTACGCCTCGCCGCGCACCGTCCGGGCCCTGCGCACCGCGACCCTGACCCTCGGCGGCGTGCCGACGATCCTGCTGGGCCTCGCCGGCTACGCCGTCTTCTCGACCGCGCTCGGCTGGGGCAAGTCGTGGCTCGCCGGAGCGATCGTGCTGGCGATCGTCGTCGTGCCCGTCGTGGCCCTGACGACCGCCGCACGGCTGGACTCGCTCGCCCCGGAGCGGCGCGAGGCGGCCCTCGCGCTCGGACTGTCGAGGTCGCAGCTCATCCGCTCCGTGCTGCTCCCCCACGCGCGGCCCGCGGTCCTCACCGGGCTGCTGCTCGGACTCGCCCGGGCGGCTGGCGAGACCGCCCCGCTGCTGTTCACCGCGACCGTCTTCGCGGGTGCGCCGTCCCTGCCGAGCGGGGTCGTGCAGCAGCCGGTGCAGGCGCTGCCGTCGCACGTCTTCACCCTCGCCCAGGACGCCGCCGACCCGGCGTCGATCGCCAACGCCTGGGGCGCCGCCCTGGTGCTCGTCGTCCTCGCCGGCCTGCTGCTGCTCGCCGCCGTCCCCGCCCGCCGCCGCCTGGAGCGCACCTCGTGACCTCCCACCTCCCGGAGTGGACCCCGTGACCGCTGCCGTCTCCGTCACCGGACTGTCGGTCCGCACCGCCGAGCGGACCCTCGTCGGGCCGGTGTCCTTCGCTGTCGCCGCCGGCACCACGGTCGGCCTCGTCGGACCGTCCGGCGTGGGCAAGTCGACGCTGCTGCGGGCCCTGGTCGGGCTGCTCCCCGAGGGGCTCACCGCCGACGGCGAGCTGCGCCTGCTGGGCCAGCGGCTCGACGGCGCCGGCTCGCTCGCCGATCTGCGCGCCCGCGCCCTCCTCGTCGGCCAGACACCCGTGGTCTTCCCCGGGTCGGTGCTCGACAACGCGCTGTTCGGGCTGCGCCACGTCGTGCGCGCGCCGGCCCGCGACCTGCGCGCTCGTGCCGTCGCCGCCCTGGAGGAGGCGGGCCTGCTCGCCGAGGTCGAGGACCGGCTCGACGACCGCGCCGACACCCTGTCGGTCGGTCAGCGCCAGCGGCTCTGCCTCGCTCGCGCCCTCGCCCTCGACCCGGTCGTGCTGCTGCTCGACGAGCCGACCTCTGCGCTCGACGCCGGCAGCCGCGCGACGGTGGAGGCCTCGGTCCAGGGCCTGCGCGGCCGCCGTACCGTCCTGCTCGTCAGCCACGACCCGGCGCAGGTCCAGCGCCTGTGCGACGAGGTCGTCGACCTCACCCCTGCGCTCGCCTGAGGCCGCACCCAACCGGAGCGTCCTCGCGCGGCTACTACCTGGTGTGAGGCAGTCTTCGCTGATGGGCAGCGCGCCGACCGACGCGTTCGCGGCGTGGGTCGAGCCGCACCTGCCCGCGCTCTGGCTGCTGGCCCGACGCTGCTGCGGCCAGGACGCCGCCGACGTCGTGCAGGAGGCGCTGCTCAAGGCGTGTACGACCAGGGAGACCTACGACGAAGATCGCGGCTTTCTGCGGACCTGGCTGCTGGTGCTCGTGGCCGACCGCTGCCGCAAGCACCTCCGGCGAGCGCGCACTGAGTCGCCGCTGGTGGAGGTCGCAGCCGCGTCGCGCGACCACGACGTGGACCTCGATCTTCGCCGTGCGGTCGCCCGGCTCGCGCACAGGCAGCGACTCGCCGTCGAGCTGCACTACGTCCTCGACCTGCCGGTCGCCGACGTCGCCACCGTCATGGGCTGCTCGACCGGCACCGTGAAGTCCACGCTCTTCGACGCCCGGGCCCGCTTGCGGGTCATGCTGGAGGTGACCGGATGACCGACGACCTCGACGCACGGATGCGGACGTGGGGCGAGACCGAGCGACAGCTCATGGGGTCGCCCCCAGCCAACCTGGTGTCACCGCCCCCGAAGCTCCCAAGCCGCCTGAGCGGGCGCTGGCAGCCGTGGGCGGCGGCAGCAGCGGTGGTGGCGACCGCCCTGGCGGCTGTCCTGCTCGTGACGCTGCCGAAGCCCGACGACCCGACGCCTCCTGCGAGCTCACCGCCTCCGACCTCACCGACGCCGAGCGGCTCCACGGTCACAGCCGAGCTGGGCGACGACGTGTCGCTCCTGCGCTCGCTTACCGGCGGACGAGCGCTGCTCGCCACGTCGAGCCCGAGTGGCAGGTGGCTGCTGCTCGAGGACGACGGGCGAGGGCTGGCCGACCGCACCCCCGCAGCCCTGACTGCGGACGACGTCCCGGCGGACGCCGCCGCGCGGGGACAGGACTGGTGGCTCCTCACCCAGGACTGCGTGGCCGGGGGCGGCGTCCTGCTGTGGCGCAGCGGCGATGCCGGGCGCTCCTGGGACCGCACTGCCTACCGCCGCGGCGTCTCGTGCTCTGCCGGCTCGGGCGCGCGCGTGCACGTCCTCGGCGCGGAGTCGGTCGTCGTCAGCTACACCAGCTTCGCCGGCGAGGAGAGCTCGCTCATGCGGACCACCGACGGCGGTGCCACCTGGTCGGCGCAGGAGGAGCTGCCGCTAAGGGCGCACCCGGAGTTCCTCACTGCCGACGTCGCCTTCCAGACCAGCCCGTCCACGGGCGAGGCCGTGCGGTCGACGGACGGGGGGCGGACCTGGCGGCCTGTGCCCGAGGCAGCCGGCGCGTGCTCGACGTCGACAGTGACAGTGACCGTGGTGAGCACCACGGAGGCCTTCGTCGCAACGGCGACCCCCAGCGGCATCACCCGGCTGCGAACGACCGACGCCGGAGCGAGCTGGGAGCGCACGCCGATCGAGTACCTCAAGACCGGGCCGACCTGTCGCGCGCCGCAGCTCCTGACGGCAGGAGGCACGACGCTCTGGACCCTTGGCGAAGGGGGCCTGCGGCCGACGCTGTCGCGCCATGTCGACGCGGACCCGACGACCTGGATGCCTGTCGAGGCTCCCGACGGCCTCGGCCCTGTCCTGGACGACTACCGCGTGCAGCTGTTGCCGACCGGTGACCGCTCCGCGCTGCTCACGTTGTCGCTCAACAGCCGTAGCCGCACGTTCCGGACCACCGACACCGGCACGACGTGGCAAGAGCTGCTGTGACCAGTGCCGTCCGGCACACGCTCGCCAACGAAACCCAGTCTGATTGCCGAGCCGCGATGACGCCCCGCGGCTGTCCGGCCTCAGCCGTGAGGCGAGGAACCCGTCGCCGAGGTGGGACTATGGCTCACTTCGGAGAGGAGACTGACGTGAACGAGGCCGCGGACAGAGAAATCCCCAGCGACACGGTGAGGCGGTTCTGGGAAGAGGTGTGGACAGGCGGACAGGTCGATGTCCTGACTGACATCCTTGGCCCTCGCTGGACGGAGAACGGTGAGCCGAGCGACGTCGGTGCCTTCCAGCGAGGCGTGACCGCGTGGCGGGAGGTCTTCCCGGACTTCTCCGCGACGGTCGAAGAAGTACTGACGATCGGTGAAGACCGAGTGGTCTCCCGTGTCACCTATCGCGGCACACACAGCGGGAGCCTGTGGGGTCTTGAGGCGACCGGGGCCCATACGGAAGTCGTCGGTGTCGACCTGTTCCGTGTCGAGGACGGACGCATCACCGAGCTATGGCACGCCGTTGACCACCTGGAGCTAGTGCTGCAGGTCGGCGGCGTCGTCAAGCCTGGCGGGAGATTAGGGGGGTCAATGCAGCACCAGGTCTGAAATCATGATCGCGATGACTCAGGAGGTGGCGTATGGCTCCTCCAATGACGCAGGAAGAGATCGACCGGATCTGGGATCTGGTGATGCCCGGCGAAGCCGTGGGCCTTGCAGCGGTGACTGCCCTGACGAGGGAAGCCTTCACACGGGTCGACCAATGAGGACGTGCCGCACCCCGGCTCACTCACGCGAACTCGGCGTACTCGACGACGGTCTCGAAACCCATAGAGCGATAGACCGGTAGCCCCATCGGTGTCGCCTGCAGCACCACGGTGTTATGCCCGCGGGTCACACTGGCCTGCGCGGCGGCCCACGTCATGGCGGTCCCTACACCCCGGCCTCGCGCCTCCTCCAGGGTCAAGACGTTGACGACTCCTCCCGCGCCGGCGCTGCTGACCGCGACGGACGTCCCGACGGGCGCGCCGTCGAGATAGCCCACGAACAGGTCCACGTCGGCACGAGCGACGAACGACGGTGACGTCAGTTGCGCGGCTGTCTCCTCACCCAGCCCCAGGCCGACGACCACCCGGGCGAAGTCGCTTTCCCGGCCGGTGCCGGCGGGTTCGATCACGAGACCGGGAGGCAGGGCAGGGCTAGCCGGGACAGGGTTCAGCACCATGCCTGGCAACGGCTGCGGCTCCCGGGCGAGCCCGTGTTCCGCGGCTAGGGCATCCACCTCGTCAGGGACGATGCCGGGGACCCAGAGGGTGTAGGGCAGGTCGTGCTCGGCGACCCAGGTCAACGCCTCCCCGAGCCCCGACGTGTGATCCGGGTCGGTGATGATGCACCCGTTGAACATCGGCATCGACAGCCCTGTCGCGAACGCAAAGACCCCGACCTCGTCGCGGACCGATCCACCCGGGGCCGCCTCGGCAAGCGCGCGGTAGCAAGCCATGAAGTTCTCGCGCTCGAGCGCAACCAGCTCACTGTGGGCTAGCACCGCGAACCCCCTCAGCAGGACGACGCGGCCCCATGGTCGGGCACACACGTTGACGCAGCATGGCAGCAGACAAGGCTGCACTGCCAGTCCCGGCTCGATGACGCTCCGCGCCGTGGTTGCACACGCTCATTCCACTGAGCGCTACCTGCCGCTTTCAACAGAGCAGCCAGGGTCGCACACGACGCCCTGAATCACGTACGGGACGACGGGCTCGGCAATGCCCTTCACCTGCTGCGGCTCGCGCGCCTCAACGTCCCACGACGCCCCGAGCCGGGAGGCCAGCACCGACTCGGCAAGCACCTCCCCGGGCAGGGCCAGTTCGAGCAGCCGCGCGGCGAGGTTCACCGCCGGGCCGAAGTAGTCACCGGCTCGGACGATGACGTCGCCAGCAGCCATGCCGACTCGTACGGGCAAGGCCTCCTCGAGCTCCGCCAGCCGGACGATGACACCGTGCGCGGCTCGGGCGAGAGCGTCGGGCGACGCGCCCACGAGCATGGCGGCATCACCGATGAGCTTCACGCAACGGACGCCCGCCGCGGCCGCTTCGTCGTGCGCCACGCTCTCGAAAACGCCGAGCAACGTGTGCAGCGTGACCGAGTCGAGCCGCTCTGTCGCCGCAGTGAAGCCGCACAGGTCCGCGAAGGCAACGCACCACGGCACGCCCCACGGACCGAATCCTGTAGGGGCCTGGGCCTGCTCGAAGTGGCGTGTCGCCGCCAGCAGGTGGTGTCGGTACATCATCTCAACCGACCGCACGACCTGCGGCATGAGAGAGGCCGCCGCGGCAAAGGCGCGCGACGTCGCGAGCTCGTCAGAGCTGTGCAGCAGGTCCACGTCGGGGAGGGCTTCGACCAACGTCGCGGCCACCGCTTCACCCATCCGTGCGACGGCCGATGCGTGCACTCGGGCGAGTGCCAGCGCCTGATGCTCACCAACGATCTGCGCGACGATCGGCCACACGCCGAGGGCATCGGCCTCCTCCTCCGTGGCCACCGGCTCGTCGGCCACCGGCTCCGTGAGCCCCAACGCCCGCCACAGCTTCTCCGTCGCGGCCGGGTCCTGGCCCAGGCGCGACGCCACGCCGTCGATGGTCAGCAGCACGGCACCGGGCCGGACCAACTGGTCACCTTCGAGGGCGTAGAGCCGGCCGTGCTGCGCGGCCTGGTGCAGCAGCTGCTCGTCGTAGCCGGCGGCGCGCAGGTGGGCCACCAGAGCCTGCCGGATCGCAGTGTCCGGAGCACCGACCAGCAGAGTGTCGTCCTCCACGCGTAGCAGCCTGCCGCACGATCGCCTTTCCGGGTAGCAGCGTCACGCGTGGGCGCGAACCTCGACGCAGGGATCGGGCTCTCCATGAGGACACCGTCCCCGAGCCCGAGGTCAGACCTTGCCCCACCGCCGTACCACCGCCGCTCTCACCCTGGCCGCCACCGTCATGATCTGCGCCGGCCACGCGGCCTCGGCCGCACCCGCGAAAGGCGACCCGCTGCTGCCGCGCCAGTGGGGCATGGCGCAGGTGCAGGCGCAGCAGGCTTGGAAGGTCGCGACCGGCAAGGGTGTCGTCGTGGCCGTCGTCGACGGTGGCGTCGACGCGACCAACCCGGACCTGCGGGGCCACGTGCTGCCCGGCAAGGACCTCGTCCACGGGACGAAGAACGCATGGACCGACGTCGACGGGCACGGCACGAGCGTCGCGGGGATCATCGCGGGGACCCGGGACAACGGGGTCGGGATCGCCGGGGTCGCGCCCAACGCGCGGATCCTGCCGGTCAAGGACGGTGAGTACCAGCCCGACGCGAGCCTCACCCCGAAGGGCGTGGTGTGGGCCGCGGACCGCGGCGCGAAGGTGATCCTCATCTCCACCGAGACCCTCGCCGGCGTCGACGCCGTCTCACCTGCGCTGCTCGCCGACGAGATCCGCCGGGCCATCGAGCACGCCTGGGCCAAGGGCGCGGTCATCGTGGTCGCCGCCGGCAACAACTCCGAGCCGATCTGCTCCTCCCCCGCGTCGCTGCCTCGCGTCGTGTGCGTCGGAGCGGTCGACAAGCGTGCCCTCAAACCGGCGTTCAGCTCCTACGACGCCGCGATGAGCACCGACTACCTCGTCGCTCCCGGCGGCTCGGACCTCCCCATCGGCTTCGACAACCCGACCGGAGTCGGCAACGACGAGAACATCTGGACGACGACCGTGGTCGGTGTCGGCACCACCCCCACCCAGGAGCGCTGGACCCAGGTCCGCGGCACCTCCTTCGCGGCGCCGTTCGTGGCCGGCGTCGCGGCCCTGCTCGTGCAGCAGGGGCTCACCAACGCCCAGATCGTCGAGCGGCTCACCTCGACCGCCACCGACCTGGGGGTGCCAGGCCGCGATCCCGTCTACGGCTACGGCGAGGTCAACGCCGCCCGCGCCGTCGGCGCCACGCGGTAGCGCGTCAGACCGGCGCCAGCAGCTCGGCGTCGAGGGCGGTGAAGACCTCCTCGACCTGCTCCCAGCCGACCCGCAGCAGGAAGGTGTTGTTGCGCCCGTAGGACTTCGACCCGAGGACGAAGAAGCGCGGCTCCGGGTTACGCAGCGCGTCGACGCCCGCGGAGACCTGGGTGAGGCAGTCGCCGCCCTCGGACCCGAGCAGCGTGGCGGCCAGGCTCATCGGGCCCTCGGTCGCGTAGCACTCGTGGACCTGCAGCTGGCGGTAGAGCGAGCTGTCGCCGACCGCCCCGGTCATCGACACGACGACGTCGACGACGACCTCCTCGGTGGAGGAGTCGGCGAGGGACAGCAGCGTCACCGCCGTACGCCCGTCGTGGTCGCGCAGGGACTCGACGACGACACCGGTGACGACCCGCGCGCCGGGCACTTCACCGGCCGCGATCCGGCGCGAGGAGGCGACCAGCTCGACGCGGTCGGGCAGGACGTCACCCTCGACCGCACCCCACGTCGGGGTCGCGCGACGGACCGCCCAGGTGACGCGGGCACCGACGGCGGCGAGGTCGCGGGCGACGGTCTGCGCGCTGTTGCCCGCACCGACGAGCAGCACCTCCCGGTCGGCCCAGGTCGCGTCGACGGCGGGGATCTCGCGGACGATACGGTCAGCCAGCGACCGCTCGCCCGGCGCGGGGATGCCGCCGTGGCCGAGCGGGTTGGGGTTCGACCAGGTGCCGGTGGTGTCGATGACGACGTCGGCGTGCTCGACCACCTCGCCGGACGGGCCGTCGAGCAGCAGCCGGAAGCGACGACCGGCGCGGACGTCGGAGCCGATCTCCTCGTTCTTCAGCAGGCCCTCGCGGGCGATGCTCACGACCTGGGTCGACAACCGGACGTCGGGCAGCAGCGCCGCGACCCGGTCGAGGTGCTCGGCGTAGTCCGCCCCCGTCGGGCACTCGCCGTCCGCCGGGACACCGACGGCGGATGCGGCGCGCGGCGAGACGTTCATCGACCACGGCGTGAACAGCCGCACGTGCCCCCACCGCCGGACGTGACCGGCGACGGTCGGCGCCTGCTCGTAGACGACCGCGTCCCAGCCGCGCTGCGTCGCAGCCAGCGCGGTCTCGAGACCTGTCGGACCTGCACCCAGCACCGCGACGCGCACCATGCCCAAGACCCTAATCTGCGTTGATGGACCGCGCGCAGTGGCTGACCCTGCTGGGCCTCGCCGACGACGAGGTGCCGCAGCTGCTCGTGCTCGAGGGCACCTGGTGGCGGCAGAAGGCGCTCGACGCGCGACTGCCGCTGCTCACCGACGTCCGCGAGACCGGGATGCCCGACCTGTGGTGGGGCCGCCTCGACGAGGTCCCCGTCGCCTACTGCACCGCCTACGGCTCCCCGCGGGCCGTCGAGCCCGTCCACGCGCTCGGCACCTGCGGCACCCCCGTCGTCGTGCAGGTCGGGTCGTGCGGCGGCCTCCAGCCGGGCGTGAGCACCGGCGACGTCGTGCTGCCGACCGCGGCCACCATCGCCGAGGGAGCCTCGCGCTACTACGGAGGGTCGATCCAGTCGTACGCCGACCCCGCCCTCGTCCGCCGCCTCGCCGACGGGCTCGACCCGGCGGTGCCGCGGCACGTCGGCGCGACGGTGACGACTGATGCGCTGCTCGTGCAGCCGGTCGAGCTCGTCGAGGCCTGGGCGGCCGGTGGCCACCTGGGCGTGGACATGGAGACCTCGGCGGTCTTCAGCGCCGCCGCAGCCTTCGGCATGCGCGCGGCCGCCGCGCTCTTCGTCTGGGACGAGCTGCCGGGACGCTCCTGGACCGACGCCTTCACCGACGAGGAGCGGGCGGCGCAGGCCCGGGCGTCGGTCGCCGTCTTCGACGCCGCGCTCTCACTGGTCCGTGCCACGATGGCCACGTGACGTCCCTGCCGACCGTGGACACCTCGGTGATCCTGCACGCGCTCGCGGAGGACAACCGGGCCGCGATCGTGAAGCTGCTCGTCGACCGCCAGCTCGCCGTGAAGGACCTCGTCGGCCTGACCGGGCTGTCCCAGCCGCTGGTCTCCCACCACCTCAAGGTGCTGCGCGAGGCCGGCATCGTGGAGTCCACGACCTGCAGCACGAAGACGTTCTACCGGCTGCGAGCCGACACCCTCGCGGAGCTCGCCACCCGGCTGTCGGCGATGGCGGAGCGGGCCGCGGTCACCTCCTCGGCCGACTGCTGCTGAGGCCTTCCCTCGACGCGCGCGGCGTGCCAGGCTCCGGCCCGTGGACCTCGCGCACGACCTCGGTGGCCGCGACGGCTTCGGCGCCGTCGTGGTCGAGCCCGACGAACCGGTCTTCCACGAGCCGTGGGAGCGCACCGCCCGGGCACTCGTCTACGCCGCGATCATGGCGACCGACAACCCCAACACGTCGGCGTTCCGCTGGTCGATCGAGCGGATGGACCCGCAGCACTACCTCGAGTCGAGCTACTACGAGCACTGGCTGACCTCCGCCGCGACGCTGGCCGTCGAGAGCGGTGCCGTCACCGTCGAGGAGCTCGAGGAGCGGGCCGGCGGTCGCTTCCCGCTGTCGCGTCCCGTCGAGGTCGCGGTGGTGCCGACGCCCGGTGGGGAGCGGTTCTCGGTCGGTGACCGCGTCCGGGTCCGCGCAGAGGTGCCGGTCAGGCACACGCGCTGCCCTGCCTACGTCCGCGGGCGCACCGGCACCGTCGTCGACGTGCAGGGCACCTTCAGCCTGCCGGACGTGGAGGCCCACTCCACCGAGCGGGTGCCAGAGCGGCTCTACACGGTGCGCTTCGACGCGGCCGACCTCTTCGACGACGCCGCCGCCGCGACCTCGGTCAACGTCGGGCTGTGGGACAGCTACCTGGAGGACGAGTGAGCGGTCACCACGACGACGCGCCCGCGCCGATCGAGCAGCGCGTCGCCGCGCTCGAGGCGCTCCTGACCGAGCGCGGCCTGGTGCCTCCCGGCTTCGTCGACGACATCAACCGCACCTACGAGAACGACGTCGGCCCGATGAACGGCGCGAAGGTCGTCGCGCGGGCCTGGGTCGACCCGGCCTACCGGGAGCGGCTGCTCACCGACGCGACCGCGGCCATCGCCGAGCTCGGCTACGGCGGCAACGAGGGCGACCACATGAAGGTCTGCGCCAACACCCCGACGGTCCACAACGTCGTCGTCTGCACGCTGTGCTCCTGCTACCCGTGGCCGGTGCTCGGCCTGCCGCCAGCCTGGTACAAGGACCCGCCCTACCGAGCGCGCATGGTGCGCGAGCCGCGCGTGCTGCTGGCCGAGATGGGCTGCGACGTCCCCGCCGACATCGAGGTGCAGGTGTGGGACAGCTCCGCCGAAGACCGCTACCTCGTCCTGCCCGAGCGCCCCGCCGGCACCGAGTCGCTGTCCGAGGCCGAGCTTGCCGCGCTCGTCACCCGCGACGCCATGATCGGGGTGGCGCGGCTGTGACCGTCGACGTCGAGGGGCTGCCGCGGCGCAACGGCGAGCTCGCCTTCGACGCCCCGTGGGAACCGCGCGCCTTCGGTCTCGCCGCCGCTGTGGTGTCGACGTCGTTCGCTGGTGACTGGGAGCCCTTCCGGCAACGCCTCATCGCGGCTGTCGCGGCCGACCAGGCCCGCCCCTACTGGGAGAGCTGGGCCGCCGCACTCGAGGACCTGCTGGCGACGAGCGGCCTGGTGCCCGCCCACGACCTCGCCCACCTGCCTGCCGGTGACTGAGCCGCTCGTCGAGCTCGTCGAGGTGACGGCCGACAACGTCCGCGCCGTCTGCGCCCTCGAGGTGGCTCCGCACCAGACCGGCTTCGTGACGCCCAACGCGATCTCGCTCGCCGAGGCGTCGTGTCCACCCCCAGGCCTGGCGCCGCGCCGTCCTCGTCGACAGCGAGCTCGTCGGCTTCGTCATGATGTGGGACTCGCTCGAGCACCCCGGCTACACGCTCGTGCGCCTGATGATCGCGGCCCCGCACCAGGGCCGTGGGATCGGCCGGGCGACCGTCGAGCAGGTCAAGGCCTACGTCGCGATGCGGCCGGGCGGCACCTTCCTCAAGGTGAGCGCCCACCGCGGTGACGGTGCGCCAGGCCCCTTCTACGAGCGGCTCGGCTTCGTCGCGACCGGCGAGGTCACCGGCGACGACGACGGTCCGGAGGACGTCTACCGCACCGAGTGGTGACGCTGCGCCCGCCGCCCGCATTCCCGACGCCACCAGCAGCGACGCCTTAGGCAGTGACGCCTTAGGCAGTGACGATCTGCACGAGGCCTTCGAGGCCCGCGAAGTCTCGCTCGTTGCGGGTGTAGAGGACCGCGTCGTGCGCGTGAGCAGTCGCCGCGATGAGCAGGTCCATCGATCGGGGCCGGGGGCTCCTCCCCTGCGCTGCCACCCTTGCGGCCAACTGGCCGTAGCTGTCCGCCACGGCGTCATCGACGGGGAGAGCGTCGAAGCGGCGCTGGATACGGGACAGCCGCTGCAGCCGACTGGCGCGGGCAGCGGCTGAGGCGGCCACGAGGACGCCGTAGTGCAGCTCGGCGATGCTCACCGCGCTCACTGCCAGTTGACCGGGCAGGGGCGAGACGTCGGTGGCGATGAGCACGCTGGTGTCGAGGAGCCCTCGGCTCACCGCGCGGCCCAGGGGTCGCGAACCCCGTGATCGAGCAGGTCCCGGTCAGCGTCCCAGGACGGGTCGGCGTCGCCGACGAAGACATCGGCGATCGCGTCCCAGGACAGCCAGGACTGCGCCCTCACCGGACCC
The DNA here is from genome assembly GCA_030697205.1 of Mycobacteriales bacterium. Classification (NCBI taxonomy): domain Bacteria; kingdom Bacillati; phylum Actinomycetota; class Actinomycetes; order Mycobacteriales; species Mycobacteriales bacterium. Next base: position 19,028 of record JAUYQP010000025.1, on the reverse strand, counting down.
AGCTCGGCCGCGGCGCGACCCGACACTGTGATGGTCATGCGCTCACCAGCCTCGGCGCGGCGAACGAGGTCGCTCGCGTTCTGCCGCACCTCGCGCAGGCCGATGTCCGTCATCTATCAAGGATAGCATTTGTGCTACCGGACATGTTGGTCAAGAAACGATCTTGAGCGCGCAGCCGACGTCATGCTCGATGATCTGCTCCTTCGTGCGGGGCGCGTCCGGTGTGCACCACTCCGGCAGGCGGACGCCCATGGCGCCCAACGCCTTCGCGTCGAGGAACGCGTCGGTCGTGGAGAAGCCCCCAGACGGACACCGCGCTCGAGCACGTCGATGAAGACCTGCTCGGTCTGCGAGCGGATGGCAAGGACCGTGGTCAGCTGGTCGGGGGCCAGAGGGCGTGGACGAGCGGCTCCCCGCGGTGGAAGCGCTCGACGTCACCGACGAGCATCTCGGTGTGGTGGCGCACGACGTCATCGGCCGCGCCGGCCAGGTGGGGGGTCAGCACGAGACCGGGTGCGGTGAGCAGCAGCGAGTCGCGAGGCAGCGGCTCGGACGCGAAGACGTCCAGCGCCGCTCCGGCCAGCCGACCCGAAACGAGCGCGTCGACGAGGGCGGTCTCGTCGACGATGCCGCCACCCGCGGTGTTGACGACGTAGGACGCGGACGGCATCAGCGCGAGCTCGCGGGCACCGACCAGTCCGATCGTGGCAGCCGAGCGCGGGCAGTGCAGCGAGAGCGCGTCGGAGCCCGCGAGCAGGTCGTCGAGGGCGACCGAGCCGTCGACCTGCGGGTCGTAGAAGGCGACCGCGCAGCCGAAGCCGTCGGACAGCCGCTGCGCGACGCGGCGCCCGATCGCACCCATCCCGACGATCCCGACCCGCAGCCGGGACAGTTCCGGCCCGCGGAAGTGCAGGTAGGGCAGCTCGTCCCCGACGTGCCACCCCGTGCCACGCAGGTGGCGCTCGGCGGCACCGATGCCACGCGTGGCCGACAGCAGCAGCCCGACGACGTAGTCAGCGACCGAGTCGGCGTTGCGGCCGGGCGTGAAGAGCACCGGGATGCCACGGGCGTGGCACGCCGTGGCATCGACGTTGACGGGGCCACCACGCGCGGTCCCCACCAGCCGCAGCTCCGGCACGGCCGCTACGAGCGTCGGTCCGACGACCTCGATCTCGGTCAGCACCAGCGCGCAGCCGGCGGCCGCGGAGGCGAACGCCGACTCGTCGAGCACCTGCCCGTCGATGCCCCACCCGGCGCGCGTGACCTCGTAGCCCAGCGCCTCGAGTCGGCGTACGCCGTCCTCAGTGATCTCGGCGGTGACCAGGGCTCGCATCGTCCGATGGTCCCGCACCGAACCTTCGCGCCTCCCCCGGGCTCCCCGGTGCGTGCTCCGTCGCCTGCTCCTCGTCCTCGCCGTCACGGTCCTGACCGTCCCGGCGCAGGCCGCGCCACCTTCACCGATCACCCTGCTCTCCACGGTCCCAGCGCCGGGCGCGGTCAGCGCACGCCTGGTCGGCACCGTGCTGCACGTCTCCACGGCAGCAGGTCTGCTGACGTACGACGTCAGCCGTCCGGAGTCGCCGCTCGAACTGGGCCGGCTGCCGCTGCCCACCTTCCAGAACGAGGACCTCGACGTGGGCGGTGGCCTCGCGCTGCTCAGCGAGGACGTGCCCGTGCGAGCCGCCGACTCCCCCGTGGGCGGGCAGCTGGTGGTCGTCTCAGTCGCGGACCCGAGCCGTCCCGCTGTGCTCGCCGAGGTGCCGCTGCCCGACGGCGCGGGCCACACCGCGACCTGCCTGCTGGAGTGCCGATGGGCCTACGCCAGCAACGGGGCCACCCTCGTGGCCGTCGACCTGAGATCCCCGTCTGCTCCCGTCGTCCACCGGGTCCCACTTCCGGCGGCGAGCGGCGCAGTGCACGACCTGGACGAGGACGACCGTGGGCTGGTGTGGCTCTCGGGCGAGGGCGGGGTCACCGCCTTGGCCGTGGCGCCCGTCCGCAACCTCGGCGCGAGCGTGGCCCGTCGGACCGCTGCGGCGAGCCCCCTCGCGCCCGTGGAGCTCACCTCCACCGGGCCGGCGGGGTCCAGTGCGCTGACCCGGGTCGGGGTCGCGCATGGCAGTCTCCGCCCGCTCGACGTGGATTGGCGCGGGCCGCTCGGGCGCGGGGACGTGCTTCTCGTCGCTGAGGAGTCGACGGCCGACGACTGCCTCGACGGCGGTCGCCTGCACAGCGTCGATGCGCGCGGGCACGCGACGGGACGCCCCCTGACTGTGCTCGACAGCGTCGCACCGGTCGATCGCAAGGCGACTACCGCACCCGGCCCCGGTGCCGGCTGCTCGGCGCACTGGTTCTCGACGAGCGGGCCGCTTGTCGCCACGGCGTGGTTCGGCGCCGGAGTGCGGATCTTCGACGCGAGCGACCCGCGCCGGCTGCGCCAGGTCGCGAGCTACGTCCCGACGGAGCCACGCACCTGGTCGACGGTGTGGGTCCCGGGCACGCGGATCGTCTACGCGCTCGACCTGCACCGCGGGATCGACGTGCTGCGCGTCGACGCGCGACCCGGCGGTCCGGCGGTCGGCGCGACAGACCACCAGCCCCGACCGTTGACGCTGGCGCGCGTCCTCGCGGGCGCTCGCTGCTCCTCGGACTAGTCCGCGAGTCCTGCCCGCAGCGCAGCCTCGACCTCGAGCCAGCGCTCACGCGCCGAGGTCCAGTCCGCGGTGTCCCCCGCGGGCACGACGCGGGTGGGCAGCGACGGGACGTGGGTGTGCGCGCCTATGGCGCGCGCCACGAGGTGGCACCCGCCGACCACCGCGGAGGGCGCGCCGGTGTCGTCCCAGTGGACATCGCGACCGAGGACGACGGCGAGCAGTGAGGGCAGTACGCCGTCGGAGGCCGCGCCGCCGGTGACGACGACGGCGGACGACGGGCGCCCCACGGCCCGGTCGAGGTCGGCGATCCCGCCGGCGACAGCGAAGGCGTGCGCCTGGACCAGCGCGCCAGCCACGTCGGCAGCGGTGGTGGAAGGGCCCAGCCCGACGAGCGACGCCGGCGGCTTGTGCTGCCAGGTCTCGCGCGACCACCAGGGCGCGGCGGTCACCGCCACGACCGGGCTCGGGGTCAGCGCCACGGTCGACGGCGCGAGGTCGGCCCACCAGCCCGACATCGTGCCGGGGTAGCCGGCGTTGCCCTCCGCCGCCCACAGCCCGGGGGCCGCGTGCGTCGACACCCAGGGACGCCCCAGCGGGTCGGTGACCGGTGCGGCGGTGGCGACCTGGATCGGCGTCGACGACCCGGCCACCACCGTGACGACGCCGTCGCCCAGCCCGCCGACACCCAGCGCGGCGACCTGGGTGTCACCGCTGCCGGCGACGACCGGCAGGGACGCCGGCAGCGCCCAGCCGTCGACCAGCTCACCGACGAACGCGCCGGCCTCGACCAGCGGCGCAAGCCGCGACATCCCGAGACCGGAGACCTCCAGGAGGTCGACGGCCCAGCCACGGCGCGCGACGTCGGCCATGCCGCCGGCGCAGGCGTAGGAGGTCTCGGTGACCTGCCGTCCGGTCAGCAGCCACAGCACCCAGTCGTGCACGAAGAGCACCCGCGCGGTGGCGGCCCAGCGGTCGGGCTCCTCGGCCGCGACCGCGAGCAGCTTGGGCAGGGTCAACTCGGGTGCCGGCCAGTGTCCGGTCACGCCATGGGTGCCGGCGAGCACCTCGGCGTAAGGCCCGCCTCGGCGGTCACTGTTGAGGACGCCGTTGCCGAGCACCGCACCGGCCGCGTCGAGCAGCACGAAGCCCTGCCGCAGCGAGCAGACGGTCACGCCGGCGTAGTCCGCTCCCGGGCGGTCTGCCTGCGCGACGGCCGACCCGAGCGCCGACCTGCAGGCGGCCTCCCACTCGACCGGGTCGAGCTCGGCGCGGTGCGGTCCCGGTCGCAGCGTCGTGACGGCGACCGTCGCCGACGCGAGGCAGGCGCCGGTCTCGAGGTCGGCGACCCAGGCCTTGACCGTCGAGCCGCCGAGGTCGAGCCCGGCCGCGAGCAGCACTAGTGACCGGCCGGGCCGGCAGCCGCGGCTTCCTTGGCGCGGATCGTCTCGAGGTAGGACGGCGGGCAGACCGTCGTCGTGTCCCCGAGCTGCAGCATCGTCAACGTCGCGCGCGCGGCCTCCTCGAGGTTGGCTGCCCGCTTGTGGGCCTCCTCGACCGTGGTCCCCAGCGCCGAGCAACCATGGTGGCCGAGGATCACGCAGTTGCAGCCGTCGGCCACAGCAGCGGCCCCCGCGTCGGCGAGCTCCTGCGTGCCGCTCTGGATGAAGGGCGTCGAGCGGACCTCGCGGACGTAGTAGGCGTGGTCGATCGTCAGCAGCCTGATCTGGTGCCCGAGCGCGTCGAGCAGCACCGAGGTCTGCGGGTGCAGGTGCACGACGGCGTTGACGTCGGGCCGGACCCGGTAGGTCGCGAGGTGCAGCGGCACCTCGCTCGACGGCGTCGGGTGCCCGCCGACCACGGCCCCGTCGGAGATCCGCACGACGGAGAACGCCTCCCGGTCGAGCTCGTCGAGCCAGGTGCCGCTCGCGGTCACGACGCAGGTGTCGGCCCCCGGCTCACGGGCCGACAGGTTGCCGCCCGAGCCGATGACGAGACCAGCCGCCACGGCCTTGCGGCCCACGGTGACGAGCTGGTCGATCAGGTCGGGCACACGATCTCCTTGAGGCGTCGGGGGTGCGCGGCGGTGAGCGCGTCACTGATCGTCTCCAGCGGGTGCCGGCCGCTGACGACCAGGTCACCGTCGACGCCGGCGAGCAGCGCCAGCGCGGTCGGGAAGCAGCCCGGAGCGAGGTGCCCGCCGGCGACCGACAGCTCGCCGAACTCCGCCAGCGCGTTGAGGTCCAGCGGCAGCGGCCGGTCGTAGACGCCGTAGACCCCGACCCGCCCACCGGGTCGCACGGCGCGTAGCAGCACGGCCACGGCGTCGACCGAGCCCGACACGTCGAGCACGGCGTCGAAGGCCGCGTCGTCGGGGGCGAGGACGGCAGCGTCGTACCCGAGGGAGAGCGCGAGGCGCGCCTTGTCGTCGGACCTGACCACGGCCACGACGTACGCCGCTCCCGCTGCGCGGGCGGCCACCACGGCGAGCGCCCCGAGGCCACCGAGGCCGGCGATCGCGACGTGGTCGCCCGGTCGGACGCCGGTGCGCGCGACGGCGTGGACCGCGCAGGCCATCGGCTCGGCGAGGACGGCCTGATCCGTCGACAGCGACTCGGGCACGACATGGACGGCCAGGCCGGCCGGCAGGGCGAGCCGCTCGGCGAAGGCCCCGGGGAAGCCGCTGCCGAGGTGCGCGCCGTGCGGGCACAGGTGCTCGTCGCCGCGCACGCAGGTGGGGCAGGAGCGGCACGGCAGCTTCACCTCGGCGGTGACACGGGTGCCGACGGGCAGGTCGTCGCGGTCCGACGAGACGACCCGGCCGAGCAGCTCGTGACCGGGGGTGAACGGCCAGGCCAGCTCGCCCCAGGGGTGGGCGCCGGTCCACAGCATCCGGTCCGCGGCGCAGACACCGGCCGCCTCGACCTCGACGACCGTGCCGCTCGGATCGTCGGCCTCGGCAACCCGGAAGTCGCCCGGGCCGTGCGCGACGACCGCCCTCACGCGCGGCTCAGCAGCACGTGGTCGCGGCTCTCCCGGACAGCCTCGAGGCCGGTCATCGCCCCAGACGACACCGCGCCGTAGAGGTCGAACGACGCCGCGCCGGCGAACGACGCGTCGAGCGCCGCGACCAGCGAGCCGAAGTCGTGCAACCGACCACAGGGCAGGTCGTCGTCGCCGGCACCGAGCGCCGCGTCGCCGAGGTGGCAGTGCAGCAGCAGGTCGCCGAGGTCGTCGACGACCCGAGCCGGGTCCTCGCCGACGGCGTGGGCGTGACCGGTGTCGAGCAGCACGCCGAGGCCCGGCACCTGCTCGCAGAGGTCCATCGCGACGCGGCTGTCGGGGACGGCGGTCTGCGGCTTGTACTCCAGCGCGACCCGCACGTCACCGGCCGCGTCGACGACCCGGCGCAGGCCCTCGACGACCCGCGCGCCCTGGGGGTCGGCACCCGGCCACAGCCCCAGCACCGGCAGGCCGAGCGAGCGGCACACCTCGGCGCAGTGCGCGACCTGCGCGACGAGGCGGTCGACGTCACCGGACAGCGCACCGCCCGGCCACAGCGCGACCGGCAGCGACAGCAGGACACCGGCGACGGGCACGTCGTGCTGCGCGGCCAGGGCGGCCAGCTGCTCGAGCCGCGCGGGCGCGAGCTCGACGGCGGCGTCGTAGACCCCGAGCTCGATGCCCTCGATCCTCAAGGAAGCGGTCTGCTGCCACACCTCGGCATCGGACAGGCCGTCGGGCCAGGAGTTCCAGTCCGCGTCGGTCAGCCGCCAGGTCACCGGCTCGCCATTCGTCGGAGCGTCGCCTCGCGCACCGGCCCGGTCTGGGCCTGCACGACGTGGAAGACGGCCTCGCGGACCAGCCGCTGCGGTGCGGCGTCGAGGGCCAGCGCCGACCCGCCGGTCGCGGCGACCAGCGCGGTCGCGGACCGCACGACGAGGTCGAGGCTCGCGGCCCGGGTCGTCAGCCGGTCCTCGACGCGCTCGGCCGGGTGGACGTCGTCGAGCAGGGAGTACGCCGAGGCCCGCAGCACCTCGCCCTCCTCTGCGAGCTGCTCCGCGAGGTCGAGGGCGGCCTGCTCACCACGCCGCTCGCCGGTGGCGCGCAGCCGGCCCACGCATTCGCGCTGCAGGCCGAAGGTATGGGCGCTCGGGTTCGCGGTCTTCTGCCGGTCGGCCTCGAGCCAGGGCTGCAGGGGCGCGACCTCGAGGACCGCGCTGTCGGGCACGTGCAGCCCGGTGAGGTCGAGGGTGACCGTGCGGGTCGCGGTCATGGCAGCCAGCCGCATCGGCTCCGACGCGGTCAGGCCCGGCTGCTCGACGGCGTCGAGCACGACAGTGACGACCTCGTCACCGGCGACCGCGGCGAGCAGGAAGACGTCGCAGATCCCCCACGACGTCATCCACCCGACGTGGCCGTCGAACCGCCAGCCGCCGTCGACGCGCTGGGCGGTGACCGCGGGCGGGCCGGGGCGGCGCAGGTGGGCGACGGCGACCCCGGAGAGCAGCCGGCCGCTCGCGAGGTCAGCCGCGACGGGGTGGCCGGTGCGGGCGGCAGTGAGCATCGGCAGGGCGTGCTGGGTCAACACGAACCACGTCGCGCCGCACGCGCCGGCGACCTGCTCGACGACCTCGCGCCCGACGGCGGGCGGGTGGCCGCCACCACCGAGCTCGGCGGGCGCGCTCACCCCGAGAAGTCCGGCGGTGGCGAGCGCGTCGAGGTGGCTGCGCGGGACGACGGTGGCGTCGACCCGCTCGGCGGCGGGGCGCAGCAGCTCGTCAGCGAGTGCGCGGGCGGCGAGCACCGGCGAGGTCAGGGACCCGGTGTCGAGGGCGGTCATGCTCGAAGCGTAGGCGGGGCAGACTGCGGGGCATGGCGAGAGCGGTGGTGCTTCTGCGCGGGGTCAACGTCGGCGGCCGCAACATGATCCGGATGCCCGTCCTGACCGAGCTGCTGGAGGGCCTCGGCTGCACCGACGTCGTGACCTACCTGCAGAGCGGCAACGCGGTCGTCACGTCGCCGCTGCGCCCCGCCGGGCTCGAGGCGGCTGTCCGTGAGGCGCTGGTGCAGACCGGTCTCGACGTACGCGTGATGGTGCGCACCGCGCGCGACCTCGACGCGGTCGTCGCGGCCAACCCCTTCCCCGACGCCGAAACCAAGCTCCTGCACGTCGCCTTCCTGTCCGGCGACCCGGTCGCGGTGCCGGAGGCGACACCGCCGGAGGCGGTCGTGGCCGGACCGGCGCGCTCGCTCTACGTCCACTACGCCAACGGCGTGCACGGCTCGAAGCTCGCTCTGTCGGACAAGAAGCTCGGCGTCGCCGCCACCGCCCGCAACTGGCGCACCGTCCTCGCCCTGCAGTCCCTGCTACGGGGGACCGGTCAGACGCCGACGGCGGAGAAGCCCCCGTCGACGTAGACGATCTGGCCGGTGGTGGCGGGGAACCAGTCCGACAGCAGCGCGACGACCGCCTGCGCGACCGGCTCGGCATCACCGACGTCCCACCCGAGCGGCGCGCGGTCACCCCACACGTCCTCGAACTTCGCGAAGTCCGGGATCGACTTCGCGGCCATCGTGCGGATCGGCCCGGCCGACACGAGGTTGACCCGGCAGCCGCGCGGCCCGAGGTCGCGGGCGAGGTAGCGGTTGGCCGACTCGAGGCCGGCCTTCGCGACGCCCATCCAGTCGTAGCCGGGCCAGGCGACCCGCGCGTCGAAGTCGAGGCCGACGTAGGAGGCCTTGTCGGCGAGCAGCGGCAGGCAGGCGCGGATGAGCGACGCGTAGGACCAGGTGGAGACCTGCATCGCGGTGCCGACGTCCTCCCAGGCGGTGTCGAGCAGGCCCTGGCCGAGGCAGGACGCGGGCGCGAAGCCGATCGCGTGCACGACGCCGTCGAGGCCGTCGACGTGCTCGCGCAGCCGGTCGGGCAGCGCCGCGAGGTGCTCCTCCGACGACACGTCGAGCTCGACGACCGGCGGCTCGCCGGGGAGCCGCCGCGCCATCCGCTGGGTCAGCGACATCGGCCGGCCGAACGACGACAGCACGACGGTCGCGCCCTGCTCCGCGGCCAGCCGCGCGACGGAGTAGGCGATGGAGGAGTCGGTCAGCACCCCGGTGACCAGGAGGCGCTTCCCCGACAGGATCACTTCGCGAGCACCTTGGCGTGGACGAGGTCGACGAAGGCGCCGATCGTCTTGAGGTCGGTCAGCTCCTCCTCCGGCAGCTCGATGCCGAAGACGTCCTCGAGGTCCATCGTGTACTCCACGAGAGACAGCGAGTCGACCTCGAGGTCGTCGACGAAGGACTTGTCGTCCTGCACGTCGTCGGCCGCGACCTCGAGCAGCTCGACGGCCTTGTCCCGCATCGTCCCGAACACCTCTGCGCGCTCCATGCGACCGACCCTAGTGGTGACCGGTGAGTAGCACGGATCAGTGGCCCATGCCCAGGCCGCCGTCGACCGGCAGCACCGCCCCGGTGACGTAGGACGAGGCGTCCGAGGCGAGGAACGCCACCACCCCGGCGACCTCCTCCGGCGCAGCCGTGCGACCCAACGGGACCGCCGCGAGCAGCTCCGCCCGCCGCGCGCCGGACAGGCTCGCGGTCATGTCGGTGTCGACGTAGCCCGGGGCGACGACGTTGCTCGTGATCCCTCGCGACCCGAGCTCGCGGGCGATCGAGCGCGACAGCCCGACCAGGCCGGCCTTCGACGCGGCGTAGTTGGCCTGCCCCGCCGCACCGGACAGCCCGACGACCGAGGAGACGAAGACGAGCCGTCCCCAGCGGGCCTTGAGCATCGAGCGCGACGCCCGCTTGGCGACCCGGTAGGCGCCGCTGAGGTTGGCGTCGAGCACCCGCGCCCACGACTCCTCCGACATCCGCAGCAGCAGCCCGTCGTCGGTGATCCCTGCGTTGGAGACGAGCACCTCGACCGGGCCCTGCGCGGCCTCGACCTCGGTGAAGGCACGGTCGACGTCGTCGGCCGAGGTGACGTCGCAGCGCACCCCGAGCAGCCCGTTGGGCGCCTCGCCGCGGTAGGTCACCGCGACCCGGTGCCCCTCCGCCGCGAGCTGCCGCGCGACGGCCAGCCCGATCCCGCGGTTGCCCCCGGTCACCAGCACGGACCTGCTCACGGCGCCTCCTCGGGCGTGGCGACGGCGACGACCCGCACATCAGGGCGGATCCGCTTCACGAGACCGGCGAGCACCCCGCCCGGGCCGACCTCGACGACGGTGTCGACGTCCATCGCGAGCACCGACTCGCGCCACCGCACGGGTGCGGTGAGCTGTTCCGACAGCCGCCGCGCCACCTGCCCGTCGTGGGGGGCGGCGGTCACGTTGGAGAGCACAGGCACGACCGGAGAGGCGTACGACGCACGGCTCAGCGCCGCCTCGAGCCGGTCCCGCGCGGGCGCCATCAGCGGGGTGTGGAAGGCCCCACCGACCGGGAGCGGCAGCACCCGGCGGGCCCCCGCCGCCTTGAGCGGACCGGTCACCGCGGCGACCCCGTCGAGGGTGCCGCTGACGACGACGTGCAGGGACGCGTTGTCGTTAGCGGGCCAGACGCCCTCGACACCTGTGCAGACCTCGGCGACCACCGACGGCTCCAGCCCGAGGACCGCAGCCATCGTCCCCGGGGCGGCGTCGGCGGCAGCCCGCATCGCCTCGCCGCGCTCGGCCACCAACCGGATCCCGTCGGCCACGGAGACCACGCCCGCCGCCACCAGCGCAGTCCACTCCCCCAGCGAGTGGCCGGCGACGACGGAGGGCTCGACCGTCAGGCAGCGCCAGGCGAGCAGCGACGTGAGGAAGGTCGCGATCTGCGCCTCGCGGGTCGGGCGCAGCTCCTCGGCGTCGGCCTCGACGAGCAGCCGCGCGAGGTCGCGACCGACGACGTCGGAGGCCTCCTCGACCAGCGCCCACCCGGGGGTGTCTCGGAAGGGCGCGCCCATGCCCGGGCGCTGCGAGGCCTGTCCAGGGAAGACGAGAGCAGTGGCCACGGGGCGCCATCCTGCCCCAACTACGCTGACGCCCGTGACCCTGCCCGCCGACCTGACCTCTCGGCTGCGTGACCTGTCGGCCCGCCAGCTCGACGTGAGCCCCACCGAGCTGCTCCCCGACGCGCTGCTCGGCGACGACCTCGGCGTCGACAGCCTCGCCGCGATCGAGTGGGCGATGGTCATCGAGGACGAGTTCGGGATCGCCTTCCCCGACGACGCCTGGGAGCACACCCGCGACTACGGCGCGGTGGAGTCCCTCGTCGGCCGGCTGGTCGGCGCGTCGTGATGGGCCGTCGCGTCGTCGTCACCGGCATCGGCGTCGTGTCTGCCGCGGGCATCGGGCTCGAGGCCTTCTGGCAGGGGCTTCGCACGACTCCGCTCGACCGGCGCGAGCGCACCGTCGAGGGCTTCGACCCCTCACCGTGGCTCACCGGCAAGGAGGCGCGGCACCACGACCGCTTCACCCACCTCGCGGTGGCCGCCGCGCAGATGGCGATCGACCACGCCGGTGGTCCCCCGGCAGTCGACCCGACCCGCGCGGGCGTCCACCTCGGCACCGGTATCGGCGGCGTCGGCACGCTGGAGACCCAGGTCGGCGTCCTCGCCGAGCGGGGCCCCAAGCGCGTCTCGCCCTTCACCATCCCGATGGTCATGCCCAACGCCGGTGCGGCCGCGGTGTCGCTGCGGCTCGGCTGGCAGGGGCCGTGCGAGACGCTGACGACGGCCTGCGCGGCGGGCACCCACAGCGTTGCCGCCGGCGCGCGGATGGTCGCCGACGGCCGCTGCGACGCGGTCCTCGCCGGGGGCGCCGAGTCGTCGATGACGCCCACCACGGTCGCCGCCTTCACAGTCATGACCGCGCTGTCGAAGACTGGGCTGTCCCGCCCGTTCGACGTCGACCGCGACGGCTTCTGCATCGCCGAGGGCGCCGCGGTCCTGCTGCTCGAGGACCGCGACGCCGCGCTCGCCCGCGGCGCGACCGTCTACGGCGAGGTCCTCGGCAGCGCCTCCACCTGCGACGCCCACCACATCACCGCGCCCTCCCCCGGAGGGGTCGGCGCGGCGGCCTGCATGCGGATGGCGATGGCCGACGCGGGCGTCACCGCCGACCAGGTCCGCCACGTCAACGCCCACGGCACGTCGACCCCGCTCAACGACGCCGCCGAAGCTGCCGCGATCACCACGGTCTTCGGACCGCGTGGCGTCCCCGTCACCTCCGTCAAGGGCGTCACCGGTCACTCGCTCGGTGCCGCCGGCGCGGTCGAGGCGGCCGCGGTCCTGCTGTCGTTCCTGCACCGCGAGCTGCCCCCGACGATGGGCACGAGGGTCATCGACCCGGAGCTCGACATCGACGTCGTCCTCGAGCCGAGAGCGTGGGAGCCGGGGCCGACGCTGTCGAACTCCTTCGGCTTCGGCGGTCACAACGGGACCCTGGTGCTGGCACCCGGATGAGCCCTGACCTGCAGCTCGCGCACGACCTCGCCGATGCCGCCGACGCGATCTCCCTCGCGCGCTTCCGCGCCCTCGACCTGCGGGTCGACACCAAGCCCGACCTCACGCCGGTGTCCGACGCCGACACCGCCGTCGAGACCGCGATCCGCGTGCTGCTCGGCGCGCAGCGGCCCGACGACGCGGTCCTCGGCGAGGAGGAGGGCCTGGTCGGCAGCGGCCCGCGGCAGTGGGTCGTCGACCCGATCGACGGCACCAAGAACTTCGTGCGCGGGGTCCCGGTCTGGGCGACCCTGATCGCCCTGCAGGTCGACGGTGCGGTACGCGTCGGCGTCGTCTCCGCACCCGCCCTCGGCCGCCGGTGGTGGGCGGCCCGCGGTGAAGGCGCCTGGGCCGGCCCTGATCGCAACGCCGGCAGCCGCCTCGCGGTCTCCGGAGTCGCCCGCCTCGAGGACGCCTCCCTGTCGTACTCCTCCCTCACCGGCTGGGACGCCCAGGGTCGACTGCCCGGCCTGCTCGACCTGTCGGCCCGCTGCTGGCGCACCCGCGCCTACGGCGACTTCTGGTCGCACTGCCTCGTCGCCGAGGGCGCCGTCGACGCCAGCTGCGAGCCCGAGGTCAACCTCTGGGACCTCGCCGCCCTGCAGCCCATCGTCGAGGAGGCCGGCGGCCGCTTCACCGACCTCGCCGGCGACGCGCGCCCGGACGGTGGCTCGGTCGTCTGCAGCAACGCCTTGCTGCACGACGAGGTCCTCGACGCGCTGTCCGCGTGACCCCGCCCGTCGTCCTGCTCGACCTCGACGGCTGCCTCACCGACGCCGCGCCCGGCATCGTCGGGTGCGTCCGCCACGCCCTCGCCGGCCTCGGCGCACCCGACCCCGGCGACGCCGTCCTGCGCACCTTCCTCGGGCCGCCGCTGCACGAGTCCTTCGCCCGCATCGGCGTCGACCCCGAGCCCGCCGTCGCGCTCTACCGCGAGCGCTACCGGGAGGTCGGCATCACCGAGCTCGAGGTGTACGACGGGATCGTCGACCTCCTCGCGGGCCTGCGGGCCGACGGCTCGCGGCTGTGCCTCGCCACCTCGAAGCCGGAGGTCTTCGCCCGCCGCATCCTCACCGCAACCGGCCTGTCGCTGGACGAGGCCGTCGGGTCCGAGCTCGACGGGTCGCGGTCTCGCAAGGCCGATGTCATCGCCGAGGCGCTGCGCCGGCTCGACGCCTCACCGTCGGACGCGGTCATGGTCGGCGACCGTGCCGAGGACTGCGTCGGTGCGCTCGCCTGGGGTGTCGGCTTCGTCGGCGCCGGCTGGGGTTACGGGCTCCCCGGCGAGCTCGCAGGTGCCGGTGCGGCCCAGGTGGCGGCACGCCCTCTCGACCTCCTGCAGGTGCTGCGGTCCGGGACGCTCACGGCAGGATGAGCCGCATGGACGAGGAGCAGACGGCGCGGCAGATCCTGGACGACCTGCAGACCGCAGTCGCCAGCAAGGACCTCGACCGGGTGGTCGCCCTGCTCGACGACGACGTCGTGGTCTTCGGCACGGCCGCCGCGAACCTCGGCCTCGAGCAGACCACCTCCTACCTCGCGGCCCTGTTGCAGCTGGACGGGACTGTGCGGTGGGGCTGGGACCACGTCCTGCCACTCGCCAGCGAACCCGGGCTCCTGGCCTTCGCGGTGCTTGGGACGGCCGGTGTCGAGGACGACGACGGAGTGCCCGACGGCGATCCCGATCCCTTCCGCCTCACCTGCGTCGCGGTCCTCCGCGACGACCGCTGGCGGCTCCGCCACTTCCACGGATCCTTTCCGTACACCGACTGAGCGCGCCCCGTTCCCGAGCCGGCCTGCTGATCGGCCCCGGCGCCAGCAAGGTCAACAGCACATCTGCACGCGCCCGAGCGGCTGCTCGAGCGTGCCCGCCGTACCGGATGTGCTGTTGATCTTCCGGAAGCGATCGTGAAGATCGTCGTGAAGCAGGGGCGAGCCGGCGGGCCGCGGACCAGCGCTTTCGCGCGCCCGCACCTGAGCCCACTACACGACGATCTTCACGACCTCAGGGTGCGGAGGCCGCCGCCGCGGAGGTGTTCGTCGCAACCCCGACTGTCTGCCGTTCCCAGAGTCCGGGTGTTCACCGCTCAGCAGTGGCGGCTACTCCACACCGAAGTGGGCTGGCCCGCCGTCGCAGGTGATCCCCCCGCCCGCGAGACCCGCTCCTGCCACGGCCAGCAGCCCCCACGCTCATGCAGCCAGCTGGCGACAACCACAGCGAGCAGGGCTGCGAGCACCACCCCCATCGCGCCGAGAAGGACGACAGCGGCAAGCCTCGTCCTTCCGGAAGCCTGACCAGCCGTCAGGCCCAACTGCAGAGAGCGGTTCGAGGCAGGCGACGACGGTCACGGCGTCGGGTCGGTCGCGAGAGCGACCAGGGCGTTGGCGTGGCCGCGGACGAGATCGATCCACTCGCTGACCGGGAGACCGTACTTCGCCTCGATCGAGGGGAAGTAGCTCGCCGGTCCCTTCGCGGCATCCGCCAGGGGGACGAGCCTGCCAGACCGGTCAGGCCACCACGCGGAAGGAGCCGCTGGCACCGGGCAGGCCCTGCACGGCGTTGGCCGAGCCGCTGAACGAGTACTCCCCCGGGACGACGAGGAAGCCGTCGGCGCCGCGGGTGTCCCAGGGCGAGGACCACACGATGCAGGAGCCGGCGCGCAGGACCTCGCTGTGCGGAGTGGCGGAGTAGGCGATGCCCTGACCGGCGCGCCAGTCGGGGGTGTCGTAGCTCCCGACGTAGGCGTCGACCTCGAGCTCGCTGTCGTAGGAGATCGTCGCGTCGCCAGCGGTGGGGTAGCGGCAGAGCTCGAAGGACAGCAGGACGCTCTGGCCACGTCGCGCGGTGGCCGGGCCGGTGTAGCGGGCGCACCACGACGACGTCGCGTCGGTCAGCCCGCCGTCGCACAGGTCGACAGTCTCGATCGTGGACGAGCTGCGGGTGACCGGCGCGGCGGCGGACTGACGCGGCGGGCGGGGCGTCGTCGCGGGCCGGCTGATGACGGGCGACTCCGTGTCCTCGGACGCCTCGGGGACCGCAGGCGGCGACGAGGTCGGGGAGGCAGCGCTGGACGGCGGCGACGGAGTCGGGTCGGACGACGACGCAGAGGCAGACGGCGAGGCGGAGGCAGGAGCTTCCGCCGGCTGCGACGTCACCGTGGGCGACACCGCAACGAGCGAGTCGTTGCGCGGAGCGCCGGCGCTCGCGACCACGACCAGGGGCACCGCGGTGAGCGCGAGGGCCGCGCCGCCGGACGCGAGCGCCCGACGCAGGCGACGGACCCGCGCGGCGGCGAGCACGGCGTCGGCGCCACCGGGGCGCACGGGGAAGTCAGTCACGGGAGGCTCCCAGCAGGCCGCCGAGGACCGCGCGGGCCTCCGACAGCTGGCGCTTGACGGTGCCGACGGGGCGTCCGGTGGCGGCAGCGACGTCGGTGACCGTGAGGTCGGCGTAGTAGTGCAGGAGCAGGACGTCGCGCAGCTTGGGCGGCAGCGCATCGACGGCAGCGCGCATGACGACGGCCCCGTCAGGAGAGGCGGCGTCGGCGGCCGGCTCGGCCGCGAGCCGCCCGACGGCGACGACGTCCTGGGCGCGCTTCTTCCAGGCCCGGCGGCACAGATTCGTCGCGACGCCGTAGAGGTAGGCGCGCGGCTCGTCGACCTTCACCCAGCGCCCGATCATGCGGGTGAAGGCCTCCTGCGCGAGGTCGTGGGCGAGCTCGCGGTCGGCGACGAGCTTGTGGCAGTAGCGGGCGAGCGCGGGGTACTCCAGCGCGTAGAAGGCGCGGAACTCCGCCTCGCGGGCATCGGCGCGGGAGCCCGCTGCCTCCTCCCGCCCCCGCACGGGGGGCATCGTGGCAGGCAGCGCTCCTCCTCCGGCCGTCAGGACGCTCACGAACCACAACGAGCCGCTGGTGACCCGGATGGTTCGGTCAGGGAGGAACCGAACCGTTTCGTGTCGAACTGGCTCGTCACGGGGTGTCACCACCCAGAGGAGGACATCCGTGAAGCACCTGCTCCGTCCCGCGCTCGCTGCAGCCCTCGTCGCCGCAGCGGCCACCTCCCTGCCCGCCGACGCCCGCGTTGCCCGGCCGGTCGAGCTCACCCGCACCACCACGTTCGTCTCCAGCACGAGCGGCTGGCTCGACGTCGTCGTCCCTGAGGACGCGGTGATGGACAAGGCCCTGCTCGGCAATCCCGACGTGACCATCTCCGGCACCGGCCGCTTCGTGGGGCTCGAGATGTACCGCAAGGACGCGCAGTTCGGCTACGCGATCCCCTCCCTCAGCACCTTCCGCTACCCGGGGTTCACCGCACTCGGCACCCGCACCTGGGGCGACGGCACGCCGCCGCCGGAGTGCGAGGCCGAGCTGCTGCCCGGCGACCCGCTGCCCGAGCAGTGCACCTACCCCGAGCAGCAGCGCATCGAGCTGCTGCAGGGCCGCTACCGGATCCGCGTCGTCACCGACGGCGCCCCGGTGCGCATCACCTTGGACCTCGAGGGCCTCGACGAGGGCGAGACGACCCTGCGCACCGTCAACCGGCTGCGCAGCCTGCAGAAGCCGCTTCCTGCCCTCGACGCGATCGGCGACCAGGTCGTGACCTACGGCGCCACGGGCCTCACCGGAGCCCTCGACGGCGCGGTCTTCGCCAACGCGACCCTGAGCGGCACCGGGACCCTCGAGGAGGCCTCGCGCTGCAGCCGGGCCGACGACGGCCCTCCCCCGCCCTTCGCCTACGACAGCACCTGCGCGGGCGGCGACGGCGGCGCGACCCAGCGCACCGTCCGCCTCGGCGGCCAGGAGTACACGACCTCGTCGGGGTTCGTCAGCGCGAGCTCGGCCGAGCCGACCGCGCCCGCCGGGCTCGGTGGCGGCTTCCGTGACTCCGACGGCGTGACCCTCGGCGAGACGCTCGGCGTCTGGCTGGACCAGCTGCCGCAGTAGCCGAGCAACCCGGTCGACGCTGCCGCTAGCGTCGGCGCGGTGGACCAGCGACGTGCCTTCGGCGTCGCGCTCGCGGTGACGAGCGCGACGTCGTTCGGCGTGATGCCGGTGCTGACCAAGGTGGTCTACGACGACGGCGCGGACACCTACGGCGTGCTGTCGTTCCGCTTCACCCTCGCGGCCGTCGTCCTGCTCGTGCTGGCGAGGATCCGGCGCGAGCAGCTCCCCCGCGGCCGCCAGCTCGGGGCGCTCGCGCTGCTCGGCGGGGT
This sequence comes from Mycobacteriales bacterium, assembly GCA_030697205.1. Taxonomy (NCBI): domain Bacteria; kingdom Bacillati; phylum Actinomycetota; class Actinomycetes; order Mycobacteriales; species Mycobacteriales bacterium. The sequence continues at coordinate 1,672 of JAUYQP010000025.1, read as the reverse complement.
CGGCTACGTCGTCGAGTCGCTGTGCTACTTCCAGGCCCTCGAGCGGATCTCGGCCGGCCTCACCGCGCTGCTGCTCTACCTCTACCCCGCGCTCGTGGTCCTGCTCGCCGCCGCCTTCCTCCACCAGCGCCCGAGCCGCAAGGCGGCCCTCTGCGTCGCGGCGGCCACCGCCGGCACCGCCCTCACCGTCGGCCCCGTCGCCGGTGGCCAGCTCACCGGTGTGCTGCTCGGCCTCGGCGCGGCGGTCTCCTACAGCGTCTACATCGTGGTGGGCAGCCGCCTCACCACCGGTGTTGGACCCTTCGCCACGGCGGCGGTCGTGATGGGTGCGTGCGGCCTCGTCTACGTCGCGATCGCGCTCACCCGCGGCGCGGCGTACCCCTCCTCCGGGACCGCCTGGACCGCGCTCGTCGGCGTCGCCCTGCTCGGCACCGTCGTCGCGGTGGCCTGCTTCTTCGGCGCGCTGGCGCTGCTCGGGCCGAGCGACACCGCGGTGCTGAGCACCGTCGAGCCGGTCGTCTCGGTGGTCGTCGCGATGGTCGTGCTCGACGAGGTCCTCACGCCCGTGCAGGCTGCAGGGGGCGCGCTGGTGATCGCCGCGGTGGTGACCCTGGCCCGTATCGGTTCGTCGGGTGTCGGGATGAAGACACCTGAGGGGGCTGCGCGATCGGCCTGACGGGTGCACGATGTCCGGCATGCGCCGGATGCTGCTGACCGTCATCGCTGCCACGTCGCTGCTCGCGCCGCTCGCGCCCACCCCTGCGGTCGCCGCGGCGCCGGGCTGCACGAGCGCCCGCCCGACGAGCATCGGCGGCGCGATCTACGGCTACCCCGACAACCGGTCGGTCAACGTGCTGATCGGCATCGACCTGCAGGACGCCAACCGCAAGAAGGTCGACCGTGACGGGGCGGCGAGCACCAGCGGCACCTACCTCTACCGCGAGCGCATCAACTCGGACATCTCCGCCGACGGCTCCGACGACAAGAGCCTCACCCGCACCTGGGGCGACCCGTCGACCACCGGCGTCTTCTGCGTGTCCAGCAAGGTGAAGTACGCCTACATGGAGGTCTACCCGCAGAACTCCAGCAACGTCACGACCAAGACGAGGTACGGCGCTGCCGCCCACCACGCGCAGGTCCTCACGGCAGGCGCCAAGCACGACATCGTCCTGCGCACCCCGCTGCGGCGCGACTTCCCGGGCGGCATCACCGGCTATCTCAACGGCTACCTCAGCTACCAGGGCAAGGCGATCGAGCCGTCGCAGATCACCCGTGCGCGGGCCTTCCCACGCCGTGCAGGCTCGGAGTGCGGCATCGAGGGCTTCACCGCCAACGCCGACCAGATCGCGAAGAGCTCGTCGCGTCCGGCGACCTACTACCGCCTCGACCACCTCGCCGGTGGCCGCTGCGGCCAGGCGACGCAGCTCTACAACATCTTCCTGGACTGCACCTGCGGGGGCGTGAAGCGCACGGTCGTCAAGATCGTGGAGATCGCGAGCGGCAAGGGCACCGGGCTCAACATCTCGTTCGGCTAGTGGTCCGCGTCTGAAGTTGTCTTACGGACGGCGTGGGTGAGGATCTCGTCGGCGGTCTTGGTCCAGGTGAAGGGGTGGCAGCGGTCGTTCCAGCCTTCGATGAACCGGCTGATCGCGGAGACGAGTTCCTTGACGCT